>CAZTUD010000084.1:0-10667 GCA_964616945.1 uncultured Prevotella sp.
CCTACGCACACGCCGAGCACTGGTTGCCGTAAGGAACGCAGCACATCGTCGAGGTGGTGCTCATGCAAATACCTCATGGTTGTCTT
This sequence comes from uncultured Prevotella sp., assembly GCA_964616945.1. Taxonomy (GTDB): domain Bacteria; phylum Bacteroidota; class Bacteroidia; order Bacteroidales; family Bacteroidaceae; genus Prevotella. The sequence goes on from CAZTUD010000084.1 coordinate 87, forward strand.
TGCGCTGCCCTGACCAGGGAAAATCACACGGTCGGCACGGGCAAGGCTTTCGGCATCGTCAGTAATTGCCGGCTCTATGCCCAATCGGCGAAGAGCGTTGACAACCGAGTATATGTTACCTGCATTATATTTTACTATTGCGACATTCATACGTTTAATCTGCCTGTGTCCAACTTAGGTGCAAATTTACGAAAAAAATACCGTTCTCAGTAAAAGAACACTTTTTTTTCAACAAAGATTGTTATTTCATGCCTTTTAAATATAAAAGACAAAGTTTTTTTGTAACTTTGCTGCCAATTAGCCACAAAAGAAGACAAATAAGAAGTTATGAGGAAATCCATTCTCGCCATAGTGATGCTTTTTGCATCTCTTGCGGCTTTTTCCGCCAATAAGCCTGCAAAGGTCTATATGTTTGGTTTTGCCGCATCGTTCAACGACTCCACTGTCTGCTTCACAGACATACAGGAAGTCGATTCCGCATACATTGACACGAAGACCAAGTTTCTCTACAGCCGTGAGAACTATTCTTACCAGTTGCGCGATTACTTAGAGCAGGCAAGCTTCGACAGTCCAACATGTATTACTGTATTTGCGCTGACACGCAAGGACATCGAAAGGAAATATGCCCGTATGCGCAGAAGGTACACGGACAATGGTAAATATCTTGTAAAGGAAGTCAGTGCGCCTGACTTTACATACCAAGCCATCAAGTTCGAGGAATGAGCGGAGGTGTGTATAATTTTTGCATTGCAGGTCTTGACATAAGGCTTGTCTTTAAGGCCGGGAGGAACAATATGAGTTTGCTGCCGTCGTTTGCGCCTTTCAGGACTGATGATGCAAGCAGGGAAGATTTGTTCTTTGAGCTTGTCATAGATGACAGCTTGAAACCAGTGCCCAAATCTAAGCGTGAGCGCATACGCGATTTTGATACGGGCAATGGGCATACCATTGTGGACAAGACTGACGACGGAGGTTATCAGTATATCATAAAGAACGTCAACGGGTACGACTGTTGTTTGCTTATCGCCGACAAGACATTCAAGCATTGCAAGTGTGCGCTTAATGGCAACTACAACATGCGCAATTTTGGATTAAACAATGCCTTGATGCTTGTCTTCGCCTTTGCTGGTGCCCACAGGCAGACATTGTTGATTCATGCCTCGCTTGTGCGGCAAAACGGTTTTGGTTATGCTTTTATTGCCAAAAGCGGTACGGGCAAGTCCACGCAGGTCAGCATGTGGCTGCGCCATTTGCCAGGCTGTGACCTTATGAACGACGACAATCCGATAGTGCGTATTGTTGACGGCAAGCCCATGATATATGGTGGTCCTTGGAGTGGGAAGACTCCGTGCTACCGTAATGTGAGTGCCCCTGTGGGCGCAATAACGCGAATAGACAGAGCGGAGCAGAACTCGGTAGAAAAGCTTGGGCCAATAGAGGCATTTGCATCATTGCTGACATCTGTTTCCTCGATGAAATGGGATGAGGATATTTATAGCCTCATCTGTGATATAGTTTCGAAAATAGTAGAGACGACAGACCTTTACATCTTGCATTGCCGACCTGACAAAGAATCTGCATTAGTATGCAACAAAGCGATAAGAAAGGCGTAGCCACAAATAAAATCGTTATTCCCAACGACATTCTCATTCCGCATATCGTGGGACAAATCAATAGTGGGCACACGGTTACTCTGCCGCTGAAAGGCTTTTCCATGCGCCCGTTCTTGCAGAATGGCCGTGACAAGGCTCTTCTCGCCAAGCCGTCGAAGGCACGAGTAGGCGATCCTGTGCTTGCCGAAGTGGAGTCTAAGAGATATGTCCTGCATCGGATAGTAAGGATTGAGGGGGAGGCAGTAACCTTATTAGGAGATGGAAATCTATGTCCCGAGCATTGCACGCTGAAAGACATCAAGGCTCGCGTGATAGGTTTTTATCGCAAGGGACGCAGTACGCTCGACAAGGTTGACGGATGGAAATGGCGGACATACTCAAAGGTTTGGGTTTCGTTGCGTCCAATAAGAAGATTGCTGTTGACTGCTTGCAAAGTAGTTGGATTATAGAAAAAAAGAAAACACAAAAAGATGAAAGCGAAACCAGGATTTAGGCTGACCGACGTTTGCGGTCAGCACATTCTCATTGCTGAGGGAATGGAAAATATAGACTACAGCAACATTATAAGCATGAACGAGAGTTCTAAGCTTCTATGGGACAGCATCCAAGATAAGGACTTCACCACCGAGGACCTTGCCCACACACTCATGGACAATTACCAGATTGATGATGATACTCCTCTGCCCTACGAGCAGGCGAAGCAAGATGCTACCACGCTGGTCAGGCAGTGGATAGATGCGGGCATCGTCTCAGAATAGCTGTGGCTTGTTTTTCCTTGCGTCGTCCAACGAAAGCAACTTCTGCTGCTCCTGTTCATACCCTTCACGAAGAGCGGCTTGCTGTTGGTGTAGTTCTTCGATGAAATGGGGCTTTTCCGATGGATTCATCAGCTTGGAAAGGATGAGCGCGCTTTGTGATGCGTCTTTCTGCCACACCACAGGACCTTGGTAGGCTGGTGCTATTTTTAAGGCCGTATGCAAGGCTGAGGTTGTGGCACCACCGATGAGCACGGGAATTTTCAGCCCAGCCTTGTCCATTTCTTTCACAGTATTCACCATTTCATCGAGTGATGGCGTTATTAGTCCGCTGAGGCCAACCACATCTGCGCCCGTCTCCTTTATTTTTCTCACTATTTGGTCGGCAGGCACCATCACCCCCATGTCGATAACATCATAGCCATTGCAAGCCATCACGACGCTTACAATGTTTTTGCCAATGTCGTGCACGTCTCCTTTTACTGTAGCCATGACTATTTTCCCTGCGCTGACGGCATCTCCGCTTTTGCCTTGTTCGATGTAGGGTTGAAGAATGGCTACTGCCTGCTTCATGGTGCGAGCGGTTTTCACCACTTGCGGGAGGAACATTTTGCCTTCGCCAAAAAGCTCGCCCACTTTGTTCATGCCATCCATCAATGGTCCTTCGATTATGTTCACGGCTTGTGGGTATTCTTGTAGTGCCTCATGCAGGTCTGCGTCGAGGTAAGTGGAAATTCCCTTGCGGAGAGCGTAGATCAGGCGGTCGTGCAGGTTGTACGAGCGCCATGCCTCTTTCTCTGCCGCCCCGCTAAAGGAAAGTGTAGCACTGTTTGCCCCAGCCTTTCCTTGGGCTGTGGCTGCATTTTTTGCGGCATCCTGCTCTGCCTTGATTTTCTCTGCAAGCTCAATGAGTTCTTCTGACGCTCCTTTGCGACGGTTCAAGACCACATCCTCTATGATTCCCAGCTGGCCGTCGGGAATGTCGGCGTATGTAATTTTCGTTGACGGATTTACAATGCCGAAGTCCATGCCGTTGCTTATGGCATGGTAAAGGAAAACGGCATGCATTGCCTCGCGTATGTAGTTGTTTCCACGAAACGAGAAGCTGAGATTGCTAACGCCGCCACTGACGTGAGAACCTTTCAAATGAGCCTTTATCCACTTGGTGGCGCGTATAAAATCCACCGCATAGTTGTCGTGTTCCTCCATGCCTGTGGCGATAGAGAGGATGTTGGGGTCAAAGATAATGTCCAACGGATTGAAACCAGCTTTCTCAGTCAGAAGCTTGTAAGCCCTTTCGGCAATCTCTATTCTCCGTTCGAATGTCGTGGCCTGTCCCTGTTCGTCAAAGCACATCACTACCACCGCCGCGCCAAAACGTTTGACATCACGGGCGTGTGACAGAAACACGTCCTCTCCCTCTTTCAGCGATATGGAGTTGACGATGCATTTGCCTTGTAGGCATTTTAGTCCGGCAGTCACTACGTCCCACTTCGACGAGTCTATCATCACCGGCACCTTTGATATGTCGGGCTCAGAAGCGATAAGGTTGAGGAAGTTCACCATTTCTTTCTTGGTGTCGAGCAGTGCGTCATCCATGTTTACGTCTATCACCAATGCACCGTCTTCAACCTGCTTACGGGCTATTTGCAGTGCCTCCTCATATTTCTTTTCCTTTATCAGGCGCAGGAACTTTCGGCTGCCGGCAACATTGCACCGCTCGCCCACATTCACAAAGTGTACTTCGGGGGAAACGTCGAGCAACTCAAGCCCCGACAACCACAGGTCTTTTGGCTTGGGTTGAGGCTCATGCGGTTTTTTGCCTTGGGCAAGGAGATAATATTTTTGGATGAAATGTTCGTCTGTGCCACAGCATCCGCCCACTATGTTGACGAGTCCCTCGTCCATCCATTCGCCTATCAGTGGCGACATGCTTTCCGCCGTCTCGTCGTATTCGCCCATTGCATTTGGCATTCCTGCATTGGGGTAGGCAGAGGTGTAATATGGGGCCTTTCGGGCTATGTCTTCGAGAAAAGGCTTCATCTCGCGTGCGCCAAATGAGCAGTTAAGCCCTACGGAAAAAATGTCATACGAGCTCACGCTTCCGAGGAATGCGTCGAGCGTTTGGCCACTGAGCGTGCGCCCGGCAAGGTCGCTGACGGTCACGCTGAGCATTATCGGCAACTTCTTGCCTTTTTCTGCCATTACTTGCTGTGCCGCGTCAACTGCGCATTTTGCATTCAGCGTATCGAAAATTGTCTCTATTAGGATGGCGTCCACACCGCCGTCTATCAGTGCGTCCACCTGCTCCACATAGTCTTTGTACAGTTCGTTGTATGTAAGGTCGCGGATGGCGGGGTTGCTCATGTCGGGACTCATCGAGCATGTCTTGTTGGTAGGTCCCACTGAGCCGGCAACAAAGCGTGGCCACTCGTCGGTGGAAAATTCGTCAGCCACTTGCCGTGCTATCACTGCGCCGCTAAATGCCATGTCTCTGGCTGAGTCCTCAAGGTGGTAGTCGGCTTGCGATATTCTCTGCGATGAGAATGTGTTGGTCTCTATGATGTCGGCTCCGGCACGCAAGTATCTCCTGTGTATGTCTTTTATAATGTCGGGACGCGTGATGTTGAGCATGTCGTTGTTGCCTTTCATTTGTCCCGGCACATCCTTAAACCGTTCGCCCCTAAAGTCTTCCTCGGTCAAGCCATAGCCCTGTATCATGGTGCCCATGGCTCCGTCGAGTATCATTATTCTTTTGCTGACAATGTCCTGAATTTTCCTCACCTTACAAGTTGTTTTATAAATGGCACCAGTCTCACAGGATGCTTTTGTGTTCGCCTATCAACTTCTCCATCCAAACGATGTCATACCATCTGCCAAACTTATAGCCGCACTTGTGGAAGTGGGCACAAAGGGAGAACCCCATCGTCTTGTGGAAATGGATGCTGTCGAGTGGCAGGTACTTGTCGGCTTCCTCTTGAAAAGCTATGCAGGCATTCATGTTGAGGTAGCCGTGCTCGCGCAGTTGGTTTTCAAGCTCGTCATACAGCTGTCTGCCAATGCCGTGGTGCCGCGTGCCCATGTCAAGATAGATGGTAGATTCCACACTGTACCTATAGGCCTCACGGCCCTTGAATTGGTGGGCGTATGCGTAGCCGATGATTTTTCCTTCCTCCTCTGCCACAATGTAGGGATAGTCTTTGCTGATTGTGGCTATTCGGTTGGCGAAGTCGTCAATCGTGGGAACATCACACTCAAACGTTATTGCTGTCTGCTCCACGTATGGGGCATATATGTCAAGCAGTTGCCTGACATCGTCAGTGGTCGCCTTTCTTATAGTCATTTCTTTTGCTTAGTAGTGTTTTATGGCCCTGTCCATTTCTCTTCTGTCGGCTTTCTCTTTCAAGGTCTGCCGCTTGTCATATTCTTTCTTGCCTCGCGCAAGGGCAATGTCCACCTTTGCACGCCCCTTGTCGTCGATGAAAATGAGGGTCGGTACGATGGTCAGTCCCGGAGTCTTGGTGTCTTCGGCCAGCCTGCGTATTTCACGCTTGTTGAGCAGCAGCTTGCGGTCGCGTCGTGATGGCACATTCGAGCGCGAACCATAGAAATAGGGCGAAATGTTCATGCCCTTTACCCATATCTCGCCGTTGTTGATGTAGCAAAATGCGTCCACAAGTGATGCCTTGCCAAGGCGTATCGACTTTATTTCTGTGCCCGTGAGCACGATGCCGGCGGTGTATGTGTCAAGAAAGTTGTACAGGAACGACGCTTTCTTGTTTCTTATCTGTATCGGACTCTTTCTGCGGAGTTCTTGTTCTGTCTTGTTCATTTCTCAATCTTGCAAAAGTTGTCCAAGTGTTCATCTACATAGTGAGCCACCATCGACGTGAAGTCCTCCTCGTTCTCCACGAAGGCATCATCATAGTCGTCAAACTCTGGGAATTGCTCATAGAGAGCGTCAAACTCCTCTTGCGTGCAGTCTTTTTCTATCTCCTCATGGTGCATGCTGTAGAGCTTGTGCGTCTTGCTTATTATTTTGTACAGGTCTTGCAGCCCCCAGTTGCGCATGGCCTTGCCAAACGGGTTGCGGTAGAAGAACGGGCCGTAGCCGTTGTGTATCAGCTCGACGAAGCCGCCGTCCATAACTGTGTCGCGCAGGGTGATATAGCCCAAGAGCGTTATTTGGTCGGCGTTCAGCTCGGTCATGTTGTCGGCATTCAGCTCGCCGCCGATAGCCCCGTGTATGGCGTCCGCAATGGCTGTCAGGAACTCGTCCATGCCCTCTGCTGCGGCATTGCGCAATGTGGAGTCTTTGATTGTTATGTCTGTCATAAGAACCTGTCTTTGCTATTAAACTGCAAAGGTAGGCAATTAAATTTTAAATGTGGTGCAAATAACGTTTTTTTATACAACAAGACAATTCAGAAGCTAAGGCCTTGCAGCTTCTTTTTTAATTCGTCGGCACGGCTCTTGCGTATGGCGAGGACTATCTCGCAGTTCGTATCGAAATGCTGGCTGATGATGCGCGGCTGCATGTCTTTCACGATACGCATCACGCCGTTCATCATGGGGTAGGTGAACTCGTAGGTTATGGTTTCCTCAACGAGGCGTTCTTCTATCACTGCGTGGTCGATGGCATCGGCGGCAGCTGTGCGGTAGGCCACGATGAGCCCGCCAGTGCCAAGGTTTACGCCGCCATAGTAGCGGATGACGACAATGAGGATATTGGTAAGGTTGTTGCTGTTTATCTGTCCGAGGATGGGCTTGCCCGCAGTCGATGAAGGCTCTCCGTCGTCGTTGGCACGAAACTCCTTGCGGTCGGCTCCAAGCATATAGGCATAGCAACAATGCCGCGCGTCATAGTATTTCTTGCGGTATGAGGCAATGATGCCCATAGCCTCCTCCACCGTCTCTACATGATGCGCGAAGGCGAGGAACTTGCTCCGCTTCTCGGAGTAGAAGCCCTCGCCAATCTGCTTATCTTTTATCGTTAGATAGGTGTCTTCCATGCCTGCGTGCGTTCAACAATCTTCACACATTCATCTTTTGGTCTATTTTCCAACGAATTAATCGAATTAAACAAATTACTGTTCGTGGAATGAGTTTAATTCGATTAATTCGTTGAAAGAAAAAAGGCGATGACTCTATGAGAGTTTGTGGATGACCAGCCCCGACCTCAGCTTCGGCTCGAACCATGTTGCCTTTGGAGGCATTATCTTTCCACTGTCGGCAATATTCATGATTTGCTTCATCGAGACGGGATAAAGGGCTAATGCCCAGCGCATTTCGCCACTGTCAACTCGTCGGCGCAACTCTTTCAGCCCACGCAGTCCGCCCACGAAATCCACCCGTTTGCTTGAGCGCAAGTCCTTGATGCCCATGAGCTTGTCGAGAATGAGGCGGCTGGAGACATCGACATCGAGACAACCTATCGGGTCGTTGTCGTCGTAGGTGCCAGGGCGTGCCGTGAGGCTGTACCATTCGCCGTCAAGGTAGAGGGAGAACTCGTGCAGGTGCTGCGGACGGTAGTCTTCTTTGCCTTTCTTCTCAACGATGAAGTTCTCGTCCAGAGCTTTCAGGAACTGCTCGGGTGTCATGCCATTGAGGTCTTTCACCACACGGTTGTAGTCGAGTATGGTGAGCTGGCTTGCGGGGAAGCACACAGCCATGAAGTAGTTGTATTCCTCCTTGCCGGTGTGGTTGGGGTTGGCTTTCGCCTTCTCCTGTGCCACGCGAGCGGCGGCGGCGGAGCGGTGGTGCCCGTCGGCTATGTACAGGGTAGGAATTTTGGCAAACTCCTTGGTGATAGTGTCTATGTCCTGCTTGTCGCTGACAACCCACAGGCGGTGGCGGAAGCCATCTTCCGGAGCCGTGAAATCATACTCTGGCTCCGTTGCCGCATATTTGGCGATGAGCTTGTTGAGCACGTCGTCGTCGGGATAGGCGAAGAAAGCGGGGCCGGCGTTGATGTCGGTCACGATGACATGCCTCATGCGGTCGTCTTCCTTTTCGCGCCTTGTAAGCTCGTGGCGCTTGATGTTGCCTTTGAAATAGTCCTCGGCCGAGGCAGCAACAACGATGCCGTATTGCGTCTTGTCGCCCATTGACTGCGCGTAGAGATAATAGTTCTCGTCCTTGTCTTGGACGAGCCACCCGTTCTTGACGAACTTCTGAAACTGCTTGTTAGCTTCCTCGTAGACGCGCGGGTCGTCGAAGGCGATGCCCTCGGGGAAGTTTATTTCCGGCATGTTGATGTGGTAGAAGCTCATCTCGTTGCCTTCGGCGGCCTTGCGGGCCTCCTCAGAGCTTAACACGTCGTATGGATAGCTTTCTACCTTTTCTACAAGGTTTTTTGGCGGCCTGATGCCGCGGAAAGGTTTGATGGTTGCCATTTATTGCATTGAGCTTTGAGCATTGAGCTTTGAGCTTTATGATATGTCAAAGCCAACACTTATAAACTGTATTTAAATGGACATTGAGCTTTGAGAAGCTTTATGCTATGGTAAGGCTCAAAGCTCAATGCTCAAAGGATTATTTGTTCACCCTGAACTTCTCGTCGCCAGTCTTGAAGTAGGCGTTGATTTGGTTGGCGGCGGCGATGCCAGCGTTGATGTTTGCCTCGGCAGTCTGCGCCCCCATTTTCTTCGGCGTGGCGAAGTACCGGCCCGCGAACTTGGCGAACTCAGCGTCCTTGTCGGGCTTGATGTCGGTTACGTACTTTATGTCGTCTCGCTCTTCCATCAGCTTCAGCAGCCCGTCCTCGTCAATCACCTCCTTGCGTGCGGTGTTGATGAGGATGCCGCCTTTCTTCAGCAGGTTGACAACGTTGTGGTTGATGCTCTTGCGTGTCTCGTCGGTGGCAGGGATGTGCAGCGACACTATGTCGCAAGTCTTGAACAGGTCGTCGCGGTCCTTGGCGGCGTGAACGCCCTGAGCCTCAATCTTGTCGGCGGGCACGAACTCGTCGAAAGCATAGACATCCATGCCGAAGCCCTTGGCTATGCGCGCCACGTTGCGGCCCACGTTGCCGAAGGCGAGGATGCCGAGCTTCTTGCCTTTCAGCTCGGTGCCGGATTTGCCGTTGAAGAAGTTGCGGACTGTATAGACGAGCAGGCCGAAGACAAGCTCGGCCACGGCGTTGGAGTTCTGGCCGGGAGTGTTCTCCACGACGACACCTTTCTCCTTGGCGTATGCCGTGTCGATGCTGTCGTAGCCCGCGCCTGCGCGAACCACGATTTTCAGGTTCTTGGCGGCGTCGAGCACTTCGGGGGTAACCTTGTCTGAGCGGACTATCATTGCGTCCACGTCTTCAACTGCGTCAAGCAACTGCTGCTTGTCGGTGTATTTTTCCAGAAGCACAACCTCGTGCCCCTCAGCCTCTGCGGCTTTCTTTATGCCCTCCACGGCAGCAGCCGCGAATGGCTTCTCTGTAGCAACTAATATCTTCATAAGCCTCACCCCCTACCCCTCCCCGAAAGGGGAGGGGAGTGATTACTGTGTCAAGCAATCACATAGGGGGATTTATATTTAATCGTTAATTATTGTTTATCCGTGTATTTACTCCCCTCCCCGTTCGGGTAGGGGTTGGGGGAAGAGGCTGTTAATTCTTCTCCTCAAATTCTTTCATGCAGCTCACCAAGGCGTTCACGCCCTCCAGTGTCTGCGCATTGTAGCAGCTGGCGCGGAAGCCGCCCACTGAGCGGTGGCCCTTTATGCCGACCATGCCACGCTCCGTGGCGAAGTCGAGGAAGGGCTTCTCAAGCTCCTTGTATTCGTCGTTCATCACGAAGCAGATGTTCATGAGCGAGCGGTCCTGCTCGTCCACGGTGCCGCGGAAGAGGCGGTTGCGGTCAATCTCGCCATAGACAATCTCGGCGCGCTCCTTGGCGCGGCGGTCCATTTCCTTCACGCCGCCCTGCGCCTTGCACCAGCGCATGGTTTCGAGCAGCGAGTAGATGGGCACTACAGGAGGCGTGTTGAACATTGAGCCCTTGTTGACGTGCGTGCGGTAGTCTATCATCGTGGGCAGCTCGCGCGGGGCCTTGCCAAGCTCGCTGTCTTTCAGGATGATGACCGTAACGCCTGCCATAGCCATGTTCTTCTGGGCTCCGGCGTAGATGGCGGTGTACTTGGAAACATCGACCGGGCGGCTCATGATGTCTGACGACATGTCGGCAATCATCGGAACCGGGGAGTCAATGTCCTTGCGC
>CAZTUD010000085.1:0-10666 GCA_964616945.1 uncultured Prevotella sp.
TTCCTGCAGGGGCAGAGGCGCGAAACGTTCAAGGGCATTCACCACTTCTATTATTCTCACGCTTAAAAACGATTTGGTGCAAAGTTAGTGAAAAATATTTGCTTGCGGCAGGGCGGCAATGGCGATTTATAATGATTTAACAAATAAATGATAGCATCTACATCTTGGTCTTCTGCGTCACTCTGTCATTACCATTATAGTTTTCACGTAAATGACTATATTGCTGAAGTAGGATAGCACGGCACAGTGTTGGAAAGGTGAGGTGCCAAGCAAGTTTCGCCCTTCATTTTTCAATTAAAGAATGCCTGTATGCTTTTAATAAAAGGCGATGGAGGACATGGCCAATCGTACCAATTTCCCCATTGGCTTCTGCCTTGGTTTCTCTCATGGAATGACAAATAAAGTCGTTTCATGGCACGCGACATGCCAACATAAAGCTTTCGTGCATCCTCCTTAATCCGTTTATCTGCCTCCTCTTCGTCACGTTTGACCTTTACTTTATCTTCTGCATTTCTGGCATACCAATATTTTTCTTGAGCATCTTCTTTCGCTTGACGGTTTTTATAAAATGGGTAAATGCCATCATTAACGGCCATCACAATGACGTTCTCAAACTCCAGACCCTTAGCTTTATGAACCGTAGAAACATACAGCCGCTCTTTAATAACAGGCTGGCCATTTTTGTCCACAGCACCACACAAGTCCGCCTCTTTGTAAGTGTAAAAATCTACTGCATGTTTTTGCAGCTGCTCATATAGCGATGGCGTTTCCTGCACATCAATCACACACTTTTGAAGAAAATCAGTAACATAATGAATATTGTCATTATTCTGCATATACTTATTGGCAACGAGTCCTTCGGTTAAAATTCTGAACTCATCCACAGCAGATGCAGATGCCTGTTTGCCCTTCCTATCATAAAGCTTCAGCTGCGCATCCCTATAGAATTCCCCATATCGTTGGGCAAGTTGCTCCAACTGCTTGGCATATTTTAACTTGAAATCAGATTGCTTTTCCAACATTGGTCTTGCTTTGGTGAAAATATAATCTGCAACCGACTTTGTTGCCATTATATCATCAGAGGCAAGGTGGGAGTTCTCACCTTTAAGATGAAGAATAGACAACAAGTCTTTCAGTTTATATGACCTTAGCCGAGGTTCAACTATCCGCATCATCTTGAGCGTATCAAAGTGCAACAATAGCGGTTGCAGAGCTAAGGCTGTCTCTATCCTGTCAGTAACCCGTGCCGAATTAATATCCAAGGTGGCTCTAAGTTCTCTTCTTAGATTGTAGTCAAGTATGTGGTAGTCATATTCCACATTATGACCAACCAGCCATGAGCTTGCTGCAAAATCAAGAAATTGTCGCAAACCGTCTTTCCGATTAACATGAGGTCTTTTGGAGTATTCTTCTACCAATGGATTTTTCATATTCCCAAGGTATGCAGGAATCGACTTATCTGTATGCAGAATAATGTCTAACTTGTCTATTATTTCTCCTTTTCTAAGTTTAATAGCAGCGATTTGGACAATGTCATCCTCAAACACATTAAGCCCAGTTGTCTCCGTGTCAAAGATAACGACATCGTGCTGCTCCTGAAAGTTTTTCGTAATTCCTCTTTCATACACACTGGCAAAATCCTGCATGTAGCTGTCGCTTTCTTCGTCAAGCAAAAAGTCGGATGGCAGAAGTGCACACTCAAACATCTCTTTCATAAACTGGCGGCTTTCCCACAGCGTACCAAAAATCTTAAACGCCTTGAGAATATGCGCCCAAGCGTTAACGTTTTGCTCATTTGCGAGTACACTCAAGTGTGAGAAGCCTGCCTTTACCAATTGTGTTTGGAACAAATCTTTGCCTGACACCTTAAAATGGGGAGTGTCACCCAAGGTTTCGCTTACGTCATCTGCCAACTTATTGGAATTTACCAATATGGCGGTTCTGCCATCTCGACAGCTTAAATCATTGGCCTTGTCTATAACATTGGTAATCTCTTCTTCGTTGTTTGTCCCAGTTATGAATCCAAGTGCGTCGTTGGGTTTCGGATTTTCTTTATTTGACTGTGGCAATAAACTCGGGTCAACGCCCAAGACTTCTTCTGCATACTTATTGTAAACGTCAAGCAGATATTTGGGCGAACGATAGTTGTTGTAAAGCCTTTGTATCTTGCCACCACATTTTTCTTTGAGATAATCAAGAGTAGTAAGTTTTGCTCCCATAAAAGAATAAATGGCTTGTTGTTCATCACCAAGATAAACAACCGTTGCATCATCTGCCTGTTCTGTCAGCAAATCAACAATGGCAAGTTGCAATCTGTTGAGGTCTTGCACTTCGTCAACTTGAATCCATTTATAGTGTTTGTAAGAATCTGGATGCTGGTGCATGTAATCGTAAGCCAATATAAGAATGTCGTCAAAGTCTATTAGATTGTTTTCCTCTTTGTATCGCTCATATTTCTCAACATACACCATACTGGCAGACGCATCGGGATGAATCAGCAGTTCATGAGGATGTTTGCTTCTTTCCTGTTGAATTTGATGTTGTGTCTTGTAAATGTCCATAACATCGTCACTTTGGTTATAAGAAAGTGCTGCATCCTCATTGATACCATGTATGCTTTTTAAAATGCTCTCGGTCTCTACATCATCAATAATGGCACACGCTTGAGAGACGATGCTGTTGTCATACAAGAATTGAGAGCAAAAGCGGTGAATGTTTCCTACGAACAGGGAGTCTTGACCTGAAGTTTGAAGACGGGCTTCTATCCGTCCTTTCATGCCTCTCGCCGCACGGTTTGTGAAAGTAAGGCACAGCATTTCTTCCGTCTTCACACCTTCAGAAATAGCGTATGCTACTCTTTCAGCCAAAATGTCCGTTTTACCACATCCAGGAGGCGCAAGAACAAGATGATGTCCCTTGCCCAATTTTATGGCAGAACTTTGATATTTGTCATGGATATACTTGTCTGGCATAACATAACCACTGGAGCCAAACAATCTATCTCGGATAGCTTTACCGTTGTCGGATTTATCCTCATCAACAGATTTAGTTTTGCGAGATTCGGTGCCAACGTCCTTTGAAAGTCGCAAATCGTCTTTTTCTGTAAGCAACTTCTTTTTCAACTGTTCCTCTCGCTTACGCGCAGCTTCATGCGCTTCACAACGTTGCCGCTCACGCTCCAACCTGGCTTCTTCTGCCCGTTGTTTCTTACGCTTTGATTGTCCGAAAAGAATATCTATTAGCCACATACATATAATGGTTAAATTGTTAATGTTATTACAATGCTCCCGCCATTTAATTATTGTTTCAATTTGAGGAACAACGTTTGGTTAAGTTTACCTATCGTATTTATATAGGGACTAACAAACCTCCCATCTTGGGGAAAGCCTGTCATTCTGAAATTGACAAGCATAGCATACATACTTAACCATGATGATGTCAATTCAGAAAGCACACTACTTCTTTGGACGTCATCTGCATATTTGGTAGGGTCAAAATGCAAATCAAGATTTTCGACATTCCCGAAATGGAATACATTCTCATAGTATGACGCTAACATACAACCAGCTTTCCACATATTTGTTATGTTAGCTTTGTCGACCATTAAAGTAAACGTTTGCCATGTTTGGCTACTTAACATGTACCTGATTAAGGTCTCCAAATCTTGCATGGTCTTTTGGAGTTCCTCTTTGGTAACTGAAACTTGCTTTGTGTGGGAGTTTTTTGCCTCCTGCATGTACTCCAAGTCTACATTCCTGTCGAACATGTGGAATACACACTTTTCCGCTTCTCCCTCCTTGTAATATATGGTGAGGCCATAGTCGGAGTAGTCCACGTCCTGCCAGCCAAAAGGTCCCATCGCTTGTAATGGATAACCACGAAGTTCTACCTTGGAATTCGTCTTGCTGATGACCTTCATAGGTTTGTCTGACATCTGCGGTTTTCCCAAGTCATCGTTAAACAACTTGACTATATAGCCAACACCAGGAGTAATCCTGTAGCCCTTACAACCATTGACATTCTTGTCAACAGTAAGAGTCCGTACACAGTGCTGCAAGTCTCCGACCTCAGCCCCATTCTGATAGCGTTGATGTTGGGTGGACTTGAAAACAAAAGGCTTGATGGAATTTTGCTGTTCCATCCGCATCTTTTGATTTTCTGCCTCGGCATTACGTTTTCGGCGTTCCTCCTCGGCTGCTCGTCTGCGCTTTTCCTGCTCCATACGAGCCTGACGAAGCTGTCCTTGTCTTTCAGCCTCTTCTCTCGCTTTACGTTCTTTCTTCTTTGAGAAAAGAAAATCAAATAATCCCATAGTGAATATTTCTATCGATGAGTAAGTGCGAAATAAATTTCATTTTTAAAATCTTCCAAACCATCTACAACATCAGCGTAGCATGTTTGCTGTAGTGCGTCATACATCTCTTCAAGTATGACATCTACAATGGCTTTGGGAACATGTCCTGCATTATTGTAATATGACTCTATGCCATTGAAAGCATAAGAAACGAAAGCCATTCTCGGCTTCATTCCATACAATCCTGCTTTTGGAATAACCACTCCCAACTCTCGTGTAAACACAGAAGTCAAGTCATTCCATATCAAATCAGAATTGAGCCACTTGCTTGTCGTAACATTAAAAGGATTGAAATCTGTGCTTTCAACCATTCTACTGTATTTGTCATCCTTATATATAACTTGCATAGCAAAATCTATTTATCTAAGTTCAAACGTTACGGCATAACCGTCTGAATACATGCTTCCGAAAGTTATAATCTCAGGCTTTCCCATTAAAGCCGCCAGTCGACGCGTGGTGTCACCAAGATTAACGATACGTAAAGATTTCCCATCGCTCCAATACCCTTTGTGGGTAACGGAAAGTTGTCCACTCTCAAAGAGGTTCACATCTGAATCAAACAAAATATCAGTCCCTTTACTAACTGTAATATGTGTTTCTGTTTGCTCTATCTGCGCATCGTGCATGCGCTTGGCCATCTCCAAATATTTAATCTCATCAGGATGTGCGCCGACATTCACTTTGCTAAGTTCAAGTCTGTTCATCATTATTCTTTTTACAAAGAGGAATCCCTAATGTTTAATTACGAATTCCTCCTTTCGAATTAGTTGTTTTTCCAAAAGTTAAGAGCTTCACCAACTGTCATAGTCGGAAGAGTTGCCAATGTTGATACTAAGCTCCATAATGCGAGTTCTGACTTCGCTATCTCTCCGTCAGCTGCCATGACCGCAGCGAGAAAACCTGTTACGTACTTCTTCTGTTCATCTCTCATAGAAGCAATCACTCCAATAGCTTGAGCAGCATCCAATGCGTCAGCAGTGGTTAAGATACGTTCTGCGGCTTCCGAATTTACGTTAAACTTAGCCAATTCCAATACGATAGCCGCCATTTCTTCTTTTCTAACAACGCCGTCTGCATTTGCCATTGCGATTGCAAGTTTTGCCATTGCAGACATCTCTAATTCATTAAATGTCATTTCTTGTGATTTAATTCTCGCTTATAAAACTCCTTGAATTAGCGAAAGTTATTTGGTATGATTGCTTATATACGAAAAAAGGCGCAGGAGTCTTTGCCCGTCACTCGCTCCGCAATCAGAGGCTTCTCGCATTGCCCATCTCTGTAGAACGAGCAACGCAGAAGCCCACGCCTGTATGTATATGGCATAACATAATACACCTTAAACTATATAGGCATACTATGGCATGTTAATACATACCCATGAGCATCTACTGTTGCTTCATTCCTGACAGAGATAGAAACTTTGCGAGAATTTCTGATTGCCAAGAACCAAGCGTCAAGTAAACGCCTTAATCATATATGATTCCCACTGTCAAGGCTCTCCGCATGAGAGCCGCTTTCCACCCTCCTTGTGGGCTTCCGCTTCGGATAACGGTCGCCAAAAAGGGCTTTGACATGGTTCACGGTGCAAATCTACAAAGAAAAATTGATATAAACTAACTTTTAATCAAAAAAATGTGATTTTTGGGGGACGTTTATATACGGCAGCTCTGTTGACAGCAACTACTCGTCATCCACGCCAAAATCATCATCGATGTGGACCAAAGAGGCCACGGCGAAGTTGTCCTCTGCGCTCTATATCGCCTCAACATATTCTGAAATCAACGGATACGTCATGCCAGCCTCCCTTTATAGACATAATTTTTGTAAAGCCATTCCTTGTTCTTTTCCGTAGGCTCAATGTCAATGCTCTGCAAGGGAGATACGGTTATCAGGTTATTTGAATAGCGCGAGAGATAGTCCACGGCCTGTACGGAATCGATGCTTCCGCTCTTTCTCAACGAGTTGATGACACGTGAGATAAAGCGATACTCGATGGCAGGGAAAAGGCTTTCAAGAACTTTCAGCTTATTCTTTGAGACACGCACATCAGTGCGTTCACCATCCACAATGATAAGCCCGACACTTAATTGTTCGGTTATCTCTGGCCGGATGACAACGTATATAATGCTATACCTAAGATTGTTCATTGCAGTTGTCTTTTAAATTCTCCACAAAATTAGTCCACACATCTGTTGTCCAATTCTCGTCAAAGAGTTGATCCAACTTATTTGAAACAATGTCAGCAGAAACATTCCACTCTTGAGGCAAGACTCTCAACAACTCGTCCTTTCTATTCTTGCACCTTATGAGAGCAAATTCATAGTATTCCTTAATATCTGTCATTATTTTCTCCATCGGCATGTCGGCAATCCCATTAATGAGATGCTGAAACAAGTCTGACCACAAGATAGTGTCAGTTGAAGTCAGCTGAGACATTGGATAATCGAAGGTAGCCGTGTTCAAAATACAGCCATAGTCAATGGACACGAGTCTCTTTCGGTTAATGTCATAAAGTAGGTTTGCATTGTTGGCATTTCTGTCTTCATTTGCAATCCAAAAGTCAAACAACGCAATCTTGACAATTTGTTCCAACAGAGCTTTTGTTGGTTCAATCTCAAGATAGGTTGAAGGAGTTATATCTATTACGCTTTCAATACGTAGTCCTCCCAACGTGGGGGCATTGACACTATGAGATGTTCTTATTCCCGCCCAGTGCTCAGGCTTGATACGCACGAAAGCAATGTTTGGAGTCGCGATATTCCACGCCTTTGCCATCAGGCTGCCAGTTAGCTCGCAAACCAACCTATAGGCCGACGTGGAGGAACGCATATACTTGCAGATATATGAGTTCATATCAGAGCATAATACAAGGACAGGCTCTTCACCTGTGCAGAATTGATGCTCTATAGGTTTTATGCTTTTTAAGCTGGGTATGGACATAATGATAGAATTTTATGGTATTCCCTTTCAATATGCAAAACTACTAAATAATTTTGTCATTTCAACAAAACTCTATACCTTTTTAATATAAAATCAAGCCATACAAGTTCATTCGTCATCCACACCGAAATCATCATCAATGTGGACCAAGCTCGCGACGGCGAACGTGGCGGCAAAGGCTGCGAGCGCGAGGATGAAGAAATGGCGGTAGCCGAACATCTCCTGCATGGTGCCGGCGGCAAGGCCGGGGAGCATGAGAGAGACGAGCGACAACGCCGACGAGATGGCATAATGGCTTGTGCGGAACTCGCCACGGTTGAAATAAATCAGGAAAAGCATGAATGCCGTGAGGCCGAAGCCATAGCCGAACTGCTCGGCGAAGACGCACAAGTTGACGACCGGGAAACTTGACGGGAGGGCATAGCTGAGGAAAACGTAAACCACTCCAGGCAAGGCGTAGGCGGCGACCATAGGCCACAGACAACGCCGCAAGCCCTTGTGGCTCACCATAATGCCACCCAGAATGCTGCCGAGCGACACACCGATAACACCCACCGTGCCTTGCACCAAGCCGTATTCCTGGGGCGAAAGTCCGAGACCTCCATTATGACCGGCATCAATGAGGAAAAGGGCGGTAACTTTTGACAGCAGCGCCTCCGGCAAACGGAAAAGCAGAATGAACGCAAGAGCGGCGACAATGCCACGCTTGCGGAAGAATGTGCGGAAAGCGAGCAGGAAGCCTTGCCACACCGAACGGCTGCTGACCCACTGGCGTTTGACATCCGCCTTGGCATCGGGCAATGCGAAATGATGCCACAGGCACAGGGCGATGAACAGTCCCGCCACGCCGTAGAAGGCGAGGCTCCAGCTATAGGAAATGCTGCCACGGAACACCACTTGCAGGTTGCCCGCAACCATCACCAAGATACCTTGCCCGAAGATGGAGGCAAGGCGGTCGGCAAGCGAGCGTATGCCCATAAACCACGCTTGCTGGTGGTCGTTCAGTCCGAGCATGTAGAAGCCATCGGCGGCAACGCAGTGGGACGCACCCGTGAACGCCATGACCCAGAAGAAGAAAAGCGTGCCTTGCAGCCAGAACGACGTGGGGATGGTGAACGCCACACCGCCGAATGCCGCCCCAAGCAGCATCTCGGTTAAGATTACCCACCACCGCTTGGTTTTCACCAAGTCAATGAACGGACTCCACACGGGCTTCAATATCCACGGCAGGTACATCCACGAGGTGTAGAAGGTGATGGCGGAGTTGCTCAGACCAAGTTGCTTGTAGAATATCACCGATATGGACATCACGGCGACAAGCGGCAAGCCGTCGGCGAATGCCAACGACGACACCCAAAGCCAAGGGCTTTGAGCTTTGAGCTTTACTTTCCCCCGACCTTCGGTCGGACAGTGACCGTTGGTTGAGGTTTGAGATTTGAGTTTTTTGATTACCATGCTCTCATTTTTCCGTTTACCATGCCTTTTCCAATGTCGCGCCGGGATAATAATGAGTTAATATTTTATCGTAATCGTAGCCCTTGGCTCCCATCACGGCGGCACCTATCTGGCAGAGACCAACGCCGTGCCCCCAGCCTGCTCCCAACAACTTGAAGCCTATAGGTATTGGCACTCCCCTCCCTGCAGGGGAGGGGCCGTGGGTGAGGCTGACCACGAATGCCGAGCTGTAAAGGTGGCTCTCCGAGAGGGCGCGGCGTATCTCAAGCTCCTTGCCTATCGTCAGGGTGCGCTTCGTGCCTACTATTTTCAACTCGTATATCCTGCCGCTCGTGCCACGCTTCATTGGCACGAGGTCAACTATCTGCCCGAAATCAATGCCGAGCTTGCGGCTGACAAGCTCCGACAGCTCTTTTTGAGTATATTCGACCTGCCAACGGTAGAAGTCGGTAGTCTCCTGGTCATAACCGTTGAGCACTTGCCGCAAAATTTCCTTATCGTTGGTGTTGCAAAAGCTTTCGGGCGTGGAGAGAATCCATTTCTCGGCATTCTCCTCTATCGTGAGGTCAAGCCCCACAGACCTTGTGGGAGCTTGGTCCCGCTTTCCTCTGAGGTACGGTTTTGGCGTGTCGTCCCAGCAATACTGGAACTCCTCCATCATTCCCCCGCAGCATTTTGAGAAGCGAGCGTCGCAGATCTCGCCGCCGTAGGTGAGTATCTGCCCACGTGTCATGTCTATCGCCTCCGCCACGTGGAGGCTCGTCTCCTTGGTAATGCCCTGATAGCGCTGGCAGTGGTCGTCGGCACAAACGTCAAACAGCGTATGGTCGGTGTGGTCGTACCAACGGATGAGTGAAGCCTCCCCTGCCCCCCCCGAAAGGAGGGGTGAAAGCGTCCCCTTAGCAATCCACGCTGAGACTCCCCTCCTATTGGAGGGGCTGGGGGTGGCTTCCATTTGCGCCATCAGCCACGACCGCGATATTACAGCGTGAGCCATGAGTAGCGGCAGATTGGACGTGGCGCTCATCTCGCTGGAGATGACGCTTTCAAGATAGCTCTCTACAGGCAGTTCGTTTATTGCCCATATCCTGCTCCCCTGGGTGGCTTGCGTGCCGTCGATGCCAACCTTCAAGCACAGCGTGCCGCGAAACGTCTGCGTCTCCTTGCGCTCCCAATGGAAGTTCACGCCAATGACGACATCCTGCAACGAGAAAGAAGCGTCGCTGCCCTTTGGCTCAAACCTTATCTCAGTGTAAGGCTTGCCGCGCCAGTGGATGAAACCGTTGGTGAGCACTGCCTCCTGTGAGCCCGAGCACTCCGCTCCGTCGACGGCATAACGTCCGCTGAGCGAAAAGACGACGCGCCGTCCGCTTACTATGCCAACCTTTACGAATGGCTCTTCTTTATAATAATGTATAGACATCTATCGGGGCAAATGATGGATTATTTCTTGCAAAGGTAGCGATTTTGGGCAACATCTCGGCATGTTTAGTTGAAAAGTTTGTAACTTTGCAATTATGAACAAGAAAATCCTGATGGGTCTTACGCTCGACGAGCTGAAAGATGTCGCCACAAGCCTTAGGATGCCCGCATTCACCGGCGGGCAGATTGCCAAGTGGATGTACGGACGGCACGTCAAGTCGATTGACGAGATGACCAACCTGTCCAAGGCCAACCGTGCCAAGCTTGCCGAGGAATACGAGATAGGCTGCATGGCCCCGACAGACTCGCAGCGGTCGAAAGACGGCACCGTGAAATATCTGTTCCCAGTGAGGTCGGCGAAGTGCGCACACTTTGTCGAGACTGTCTATATACCAGAGGAGAACGGGCACGCCACGCTGTGCGTGTCGTGCGAGGTGGGCTGCAAGATGAACTGCCTCTTCTGCCAGACGGGCAAGCAGGGCTTTGAGGGCTACC
>CAZTUD010000086.1:0-10605 GCA_964616945.1 uncultured Prevotella sp.
GTAGTGGCTTATGTAGAACGGCTCGTAGCCACGCGGCGCGGCGGTGAGCTGCCTCACCGGCACGGGATAGTCTTGGTAGTTGTTGGCGGCAAGGGTTACGTTTGCCTTGATTTCCTGTCTGGCTGTCTGCGCACATAGTGTTGTTGCTGACAGGGCGACGCACGACAATAGGACGGCGATTTTCTTCATGATTGTTTCTGTTAAATGGATTGTTCTTTTTAAAACTTGAAAACTTTTACGCTGCAAACTTACTAAAATTAATCAACATCGGCAAATTTTTGCCCAATTACCTTTCCGCTTTTTCACTTTTTAGTTACCTTTGCCACAAATAAACCAATAGCACCTGTAAAAACTCGGAAAGATGAAAAAAATCCTCACCCTGGCACTTGCGCTCCTCATTGCCTTGCCAGCCCTTGCCGACACTACGGTCAAGGCCACCGACGGGGCCGTGAACATCACCGGCCGCGTGCAGCACATGGACGACGGCAGCGTGCGCTACGACTGGACAGGCACATACCTGCGCACCAGCTTCACCGGCTCCGCCATCTCCATACGCGTGTCGGAGGAGGGCGGGAGCTGGCACAACGTGTTCATCGACGGCAAGCTGAAAGACAAAATCCACATCACGGGCAAGGAGCCTCACGACGTGGTGCTTGCCGACGGCCTTGGCAAGGGCACTCACCAGCTGGAGCTGCAAAAGTGCACCGAGGGCGAGTTCGGCCTCGTGCGCCTCTACTCCCTCACGGCAAGGGGCAACGCCTCGTTCAAGGCCGTGCCGTCGCGGCAGCGAATGATAGAGGTGATAGGCGACTCCTACACCTGCGGCTACGGCACGGAGTCGAAATCGGGCAAGGAGCATTTCAAGGTCAGCACGGAAAACTGCGACAAGGCCTACGCTTGCCTCATCGCGCGCCATTTCGACGCCGACTACTGCCTTGTGGCGCATTCGGGCATGGGCATGACGCGCAACTACGATGGCAACCCACGCGCAAACATGAGCGTGCGCTATCAGCATGTCTTCGACAACCACGACACCATCGACTACGACTTCAAGGCATACACGCCCGACCTGGTAATCATAAACCTCGGCACCAACGACTTCTCCGCCAACGGCGCGCCCGCAAGCTATGTTGACGACTACGTGAGGCTGATAAAGACCGTGCGCTCACATTATAACAACGTGCCGGTGCTGTGCGTAGTCCCCCACTCCGCCAACATTTTCCTCCTCGCAGCCCTGCGACAGCTCAAGGAAAAGGTAGCGGGAATGGAAGGCGTGAGGGTGGCACAGCCCATGCCCGGCATCGTGAGCGAAAAGACCGACATGGGGGCTGACGGGCATCCCAACTGGAGAGGCCAGCGGAAAATAGCCATGACGCTCATGCCACAAGTGGCGGCAATGACGGGATGGGAACTGTAGGAAACTTCTTTTTTCCATATTTTTCTCATTTTTTCTTTCGTTTTCTTTGTTTTCTCACAAAAAGGCAGTATTTTTGTAAAATCTAATTAAACCTCTACTGACAACCCCCAAGAGATGAGACAACTGAAGATAACGAAAGCCATCACGAGCCGCAACAACGAGTCGCTCGACCGCTATCTCACCGAGATAGCCCGTGAACCAATGCTTACACCGGAGGAAGAGGCGTCGCTCGCGTCAAAGATACATGTGGGCGGCAAGGAGGGCGAGCGGGCCCGCGACAGGCTTGTGAGGTCAAACCTGCGCTTCGTGGTCTCCGTGGCAAAGCAATACCAGCACCAGGGCATTTCGCTCACCGACCTCATCAACGAGGGCAACATGGGACTGGTGAAAGCCGCCGAGAAGTTCGACGAGACACGTGGCTTCAAGTTCATCTCCTACGCCGTGTGGTGGATAAGGCAAAGCATCATGGAAGCCCTCGCCGTGAAAAGCCGCATCATACGCGTGCCGCTCAACCAGATGGGCGTCGCGCTGAAGATAAACCGCGCCACCGACGAGTTCGTGCAGAAAAACGGCCGCATACCGTCGGTGCACGAGCTGGCGGTGATGACAGGCATCGACGAAGGAGCCATAGACGCGGCGAGAGACGCCAACAACCGGGCCACAAGCATCGACGCGCCATTGGGGCAAGACGACACCGACAACACCATCGGCGACACCCTCTCGTCGGACGACAACATCTTCCAGTCGGACAACACCGTGGACCGCGAGTCGATGAACATGTTCATCGAGGACCTGCTCAAGGACGTGCTCAACGACCGGGAGCGGCGCATAGTGAAAGAGTCGTTCGGCATAGGCTGCGTGGAGAAGAGCCTCGAGGAGATAGCAAGCGAGATGGGCATGACGCGCGAGCGCATCAGGCAGGTGCGCGAGAAGTCGATACGCAAAATCAAGCACAGCCCGGCGGCAAAGATACTGAAGCAGTATCTCGGATAGTTTCTTAATCCTTAATTCACAAACAGAAGTGGACAAGTCAGAAATTTACATTCTCATAGCAGTGTTCGTGCTGCTGATGGTCATATTAGTGTGGGCGGGGGCAAAATACTCCCACGACATACGCCAACGCCGCCGCAGGCAGGAGGAACGCCGCAGGCAGTGGAAGCAAAGGATGCACGAGGCGATAGGCGGCAAGGGCTGACGCGCCCGGCTGTGCCCAATAGTTTTTAGTAAATTTCCGTACCCCGAATGTCCACACACTCCAACTTATACATTCTTGCTCTATCCGCCATTCTTCTCTCCGCATGTTCTTCCACCAAGAGCATCCCGGAGAACGACCAGCTGTTCACTGGCCTGACGAAGATAGAGTACAAGTCTTCGGACAACAGCGCGCACTGCACGCAGACACAGGAGGAGGTTAACGCCGCGCTCGCCACCGCCCCCAACGGCGCGTTGTTCGGCTCAAGCTCGGTGCGCTCGCCGTTCCCCGTGGGGCTGTGGGTGTGGAACGCCTGCGCCGGCAAGCAGGGCGGCTTCGCCAAGTGGATGATGAAGACGTTCGGCACCAACCCCGTGCTCATGTCGTGGGTAAACCCGGAGCTGCGCACGTCGGTGGCAAACGAGGTGCTGCGGGCGCACGGCTACTTCCGGGGCAAGGTGGGCTACGAGGTGGTGAAGCAGAAAAACCCGAAGAAGGCAAAGATTGGCTACACGGTGGACATGGGACACCTGTTCACCATCGACACCCTGCAGTATGTCGGCTTCCCGCCCGCAGCCGACAGCCTCATACAATCGGCGGCGGCACAGGCGAAGATAAAGGCTGGCGACGCCTTCGACGTCTCCACCCTCGACGCCGAGCGCACACGCATCAGCAACCTTTTCCGCAACAACGGCTATTTCTACTACCAGTCGGGCTACGCCTCCTACCTTGCCGACACGGTGTCGGTGCCCGGACGGGTGCTGCTGCGCTTCCAGGAGGCTGACAACATTCCTGCCGCCGCGAAGCGCACGTGGACAATAGGCAAGATAGACATCGACATGCGCAAAAAGTTCATGGAGGAGCTGCGCGACTCCTTCTCGCGCCGCGACATCACCGTGCACTACAACGGCAAGCGGCCGCCCATACGCACGCCGGTAATCCTCAACTCCATGCGAATGCACCCCGGAGGCCTCTACAGCTACCTCGAGCACCAGCAGAGCGCGACAAAGCTTGCCGCCACAAGCCTGTTCTCGCTCGTGGACTTCAACTTCACCCCGCGCGACACCACAAACCTCAAGCCTCAAACCTCAAACCTCAATTCCACTGACACCCTCGACCTGCGCATGAGCCTGCTCTTCGACAAGCCCTACGACTTCTACGTGCAAGGCAACCTCACCGGCAAGACCAACAACCGCCTCGGCCCCGGCATCACCATCGGCCTGACAAAGCGCAACGCATTCCGTGGCGGCGAGCTTTTAGACATAAACCTGAAAGGCAGCTACGAATGGCAGACAGGGCACAAGGCGGAGGGCACGTCGTCGAAGCTCAACAGCTATGAATACGGCGCCGACGCGTCGCTGCAATTCCCCCGCCTCGTCATGCCGTGGGCGAAACAGTTCCGCCGCCACCTGTGGCGCAAGTTCATGCGCACCCACTACTACTCGTCGCCGACGACTACGCTCAAGTTCTCGAGCGACATCATCCGCCGCTCCAACTACTTCACGCGGCACATAGTGTCGGGCGAGTGGACCTACGACCTGCAGACCTCGCCCACCGCCAAGCACCAATACAGCCCCATCATCTTCTCATACGAATACATGCGCCGCTCGTCGGCGGCGTTCGACTCGGTGCTTCAGGCCAACCCCTACCTCTATTACACCATGCGCGACCAGTTCATCCCCAAGATGCAATACGTGTACACCTACACCAGCCCGTCGTCGGCGAGCAACCCGCTGTGGTGGCAGACCACGGTGAGCGAGTCGGGCAACATGCTGTCGCTCGGCTACATGCTCTCTGGCAAGAAGTGGGGCGAGAAGAGCAAGCAGATGTTCAACAACCCCTACGCCCAGTTCTTCAAGATTGAGACCGAACTGGTGAAGACGTGGCGGCTGTCGGAGCACAGCACGCTCGTGGGCCACATAGACGTGGGCGCGGTGTGGGCCTACGGCAACTCCGAAGACGCGCCCTACTCCGAGCAGTTCTACGTGGGCGGCGCCAACAGTATCCGCGCCTTCACCGTGCGCTCCATAGGACCGGGCAGCTACCACGACCCCGCCTCAGCCGAAAGCTACTATCTCGACCAGACGGGCGACATGAAATTCCTCGCCAACCTCGAATACCGCCCCCGCCTCTTCGGCAACCTCTACGGCGCGGTGTTCCTCGACGCGGGCAACGTGTGGAAGATGCACGACGACTACCGCACGGGCGGCAAGTTCCAGATGAAGAACGCCCTGAAGGAGATGGCCCTCGGCACGGGCGTGGGCGTGCGCTACGACATGGACTTCATCGTCATCCGCCTCGACTGGGGCGTGGGCCTGCACGTGCCCTACAAGTCGGGCTTCTACAACGTCGGCTCGTTCAAGGACAGCCAGAGCATACACTTCGCCGTGGGCTACCCGTTCTGACGGTGGTTAAAAGTGTATAATAGTTTGGCATGAAAGATACGCCGTTGTGGAAAAACACGTATCTTTGCCAACGCAAACATTTGTTCCAACAATATAAAAACGTAAAGTATTATGGACATTAACGCAAAGATGCAGAAAGCATTCTCCGACCAAATCACGGCGGAGATGTATTCGTCGAACCTCTACCTACAAATGGCTTGGTGGTTCCGCAAGGAAGGCTGGAAAGGCTTTGCCTCATGGATGTTCAAGCAGAGCGACGAGGAGAAGGAGCACGCCATGGACATGGCAAACTTCGTGCTCAACCGTGGCGGCGAGGTGAAGCTCGGCGACATCGAGACTGTGCCTACCGACTACACCGACCCCAAGGAGGTGTTCGAGAAGACGATGGAGCACGAAAAGCACGTAACCGAGCTGATACACGTGCTCGCCGACCTTGCCGACGAGGAGCACGACCGCGCCTCGGCCAACTTCCTGAGCAAGTATGTTGACGAGCAGGTGGAGGAGGAAACCAACTGCCGCGACATCCTCAACCTGTTCCGCCACCGCGACGGCCACCACATCGCCGGCATCGACAGCCTGCTCGGCGAAAGGAAATAAACGTCTTCAAGCGGCGACCCTGCACGGGTCGATGACGCCCCCCATGATAAACCCTGGCTCACCTGCCTGCGGCAGGATGAGCCAGGGTTATAAAAGCGATGAGGCTTCCAGCCTCATTCTTGCCACCTACATACTCAGTGATGAGGCTTCCAGCCTCATTTCCACCCCTTACTCTTCATTCTTCGCCCCTCATTCCTCACTGCTCCACCGCGTGTTGACGGGATGGTATTCGGGCACAATCTGCTTCATCTTGTTCACCACGGCCATGCCGTCGAAAGTCCTGGCGACATTGATTAGCTCCTCAATTTCCTTTTCCACCTGGGCAAAGTCGTATTGCCTCACCTTTGCAATGCGTATCTTCTTGTTGAAGCTCGGCTCCGTGTTTTCCTCATTTGAAAGCATTTCCTCATAGAGCTTCTCCCCCGCACGCAACCCAGTGTATTCTATCTTCACGTTCTTGGCTCCGCTCAGCTGGATCATCCGCTTGGCGAGGTCGGCTATCTTCACCGGCTTGCCCATGTCGAACACGAATATCTGCCCGCCCTTGCCACGCACTCCCGCCTCAAGCACCAGCTTGCAGGCCTCGGGGATGAGCATGAAGTAGCGGATGATGTTAGGGTCGGTTACAGTTACCGGTCCGCCCTCCTTAATCTGCTTCTCGAAAAGCGGGATTACGGAGCCATTGCTGCCGAGCACATTGCCGAAACGGGTGGTAACGAACTCGGTTTGAGCCAATTTTGGATTATCAGTTTTGAATTTTGAATTGTTCAGGCTTTGGCAATAAATCTCGCAAATACGCTTTGAGCAGCCCATGACGTTGGTAGGGTTCACCGCCTTGTCGGTCGAAACCATCACCATCTTCCTGACCCCGTATTTCACGCACAAGTCTGCGACGACCTTCGTGCCATACACATTATTATATACGGCCTCCGACGGATTGTCCTCCATCATCGGCACGTGCTTGTAGGCGGCGGCATGGAAGACATAGTCGGGGCGGTAGGTCTGGAAGATATGCTCCATGCGCTGCTGCTGGGTTATGCTCACAACTATGGTCTCGCACTGTATGTCTGGACACTCATGGCGCATCATCAGCCTGATGTCGTGCTGCGGCGTCTCGGCCTGGTCAACCAGTATCATGTTGGCGGGCTTGAACGTCGCCACCTGCCTCACAAGCTCCGAGCCTATGCTGCCCGCCGAGCCAGTGATGAGCACCTTGCGCCCGGCAAGGGCCTCGCCTATGGCCGCCATGTCGATTTGTATCTCGTCGCGCGGCAGGAGGTCACTCACGTCAATCTCCTTGAGCTGGTTGATGTCCAGGTTGTCGTTCTCATGCCACTCCTGCACGCCGCGCATCATGTAGATGTGCACGCCCATGCCGATAAGCAAGTCGATGAGCTGCTGGTCGTTGCGGAAGATGTTGGTCTGCTTTGGCGACACTAAAACGCCCTCTATGCCCTTGGCCTCTATGACCTTGTCCAGATGGTGGTCGTTCTGGTAAACCCTCACGCCCAGCAGATAGCTGTTCTTGAACTTCTTGTCGTTGCTGATGAAGCCCATGAGGCGGAAGTGCGACGACTTGTCGTTCCTGATGTCCTTGGCCAACGCCACTCCGCCACTGTGCACGCCGAAAATGAGCACCTGCTTGACATCCTTGCCGTTGAACGACACGTCGTAGAGCGTCTTCACGAGCACTCGCATAGCCCACATCAGTATGGTGGCAATGACGTACATCAACAATATCTGCCGGCCCTCAAGGCGCAGGAAATGGAGGTCGGAACGGTAGATGACGTAATGGAAGACTTCGGCGAAGAAGCAGCTCAACGCCTGAGCCATGCCCACGCGCTGCAAGTCGACGAACGACGAATAGCGCAATATGCCGCTGTAGGTGTGGAAAACACGGAAGCCGATAAGGTTGAACAGCATGTAAACCCCTATCGTCTTGGACAGAATGCCAATATTGCCCAGCGTAACGGCTCCACGGTAGTAGAACCAGAACACCATGATGCCCGACAAGTAGCATATAATCAGGTCAGCAATCAACACACACCAATAAGGCAATGCGCGGCGGGTAAGATACCAATGGGAAAGCTTGTTTAAGATATACATACCTTTCATGTTGATTTTGACGCAAAATTAATCAAAAAGCTGCAACCACGCAACTTTTTCACATTAAAACTTTAGTCCATATAAGTGCAAGGCCTCTTATTTGCACGAAGTGGCTTCCTTGATGTTCTCCACAATATAGTCAACGTCCTCGTCGGTCACCAACGGCCCGCTCGGCAGGCAAAGGCCTCTGTGGAACAGGCTTTCTGAAACTCCGTTCACGTATCTCGGCGCGTCCTTGTAAACTGGCTGCTTGTGCATGGGCTTCCACAGCGGGCGGCTCTCGATGTTCATCTTGTCGAGATAAACCCGCAAGGCCTCCACGTTGGCGTTTGGCTCGCAGTCGGTGTGGGCATTGTCAACAAAGTGGATTACCCCTGCGGCGCCACCCACGGCTGTCTTTACCGTAGTCGTGTAAGCATTGCTCACGCCTGTCACAAAGAGTTTCGGGTCAAGGGTTATGGTGTTGAGCCAGAAGTTGCTGTCGGCCTCCGGCCACGGGTTGTCGTGGAAGGTGATGCCGTAAACATCCTTGAACGCCTCCTTGTATCTCTGCGCTATGTGCCTGTGCCAGGCTATGTGCTCGTCGAGCACCGTGAGCTGCCCGCGCCCTATGCCGGCGCAGATGTTCGACAGGCGATAGTTGTAGCCTATCTTCTCGTGCTGGTAATATGGGTAACCCTCGCGTGCCTGGGTGGCGTAGAACATCACCTGGTTGCGCGTCGCCTCGTCGGGGCAGATGAGCGCGCCGCCCCCGGAGGTGGTTATCATCTTGTTGCCGTTGAACGACAGCACGCCATACTCGCCGAACGTGCCGCACGCCCTGCCCCTGTAGCGCGAGCCAAGCCCCTCAGCCGCGTCCTCGATGAGCGGAATGTCATATTTCTCGCACACAGCCATAATCTCGCCTATCTTCGCCGGCATACCGTAGAGATACACCACGATGACGGCCTTCGGCTTCCGCCCGGTCTTGCTTATCCTGTCCTTGATGGCCTCCTCAAGCAGCTGCGGGTCCATGTTCCACGACTCACTTTCCGAGTCAACGAACACGGGCGTGGCTCCCTGATAAGTCACGGGGTGGGACGAGGCGCAGAACGTGAAGCTCTGGCAGATGACCTCGTCGCCCGCCCCCACGCCGAGGGCTATGAGCGAAAGGTGGACGGCGGCGGTGCCAGAGCAGAGGGCCACGACACGCTTCCCCTTCAGGTCTTCATATTGCTCCCGCCAAAGCTTGTCGGGGTCATTCTCGTGCGGCATTATGCACTGCGGGTATTGCCCGCCGTAGGCCACCGACGACTTGCTTAAAGCGAAGCTTTCCAGCTCTTCCTCAAATTTGTTTACATTAGATCCGAGAGGCACCACCCAGTTGGTGTCGAAAGCTTCCTGGATATACTTCATCTCGTTGCCGCTCATGTGAGCCAGGCACAGAATTATTCGTTTGTCAGATTTCTGCATATATTGTGTTATTATGTACCGTTATGGCATTTATCCCTCTTGTTTAAACTTCTTCTTCCCTGAGCCTTTCAGAGCCTTTTATCTGCACCACTACGAGATGCAGCTTCGTGCCACCCAGCAGGCGATTGACAACCTTGTCCTTGGCGTACTCGTGAATCTGTGCCAAGGCAGCCTGCCATTGGCTCTCAGCCTCCACTTCCGTTGCGCCCATCTTCAGGTATTTAAGCTCCAGAATATAGCTGTGGGCGACTTCAGGAAACCGCAAGTGGTCTGGCAGCATGAAGAAGTCGCAATAGCCGTGGTTCATTTCCACTTCAGGCTCCGTCAGATAGTATGGGTTGAGCGACAAGAACGCACTCATGAAACCTTGCAGGTTGCGCTCCCCCTCTATCAAGGAGCGCGACGACGTGTTTGCATGGTATGCGTCAGTAATTGCATCTGTCAATGGCTTCCAGTCACCATCAAAAGCCGCAGCGTCAAAGCCGTCTTGCAAGGCACGTATGTCCACAGGGGCAGTCTTCTCGTATTCCTGGCGCATATACTCGTAATATTGCAGACGCACATTGTTGTTGGGTATGCCCAACCACAACCTTGAACCACGTATCCCGACTATGGTCAACATGCCATAGAAATACAGAAGGCTCAGGAAGTTGTCATCGTCGGCCATGCGCTCTGCCGGGAACGACGAGTTTATGGTGCCAAGCACGCGCCCCTCCTCAGCGATGGTGTGTATGATGCCCTGTCTGTGCTGGTCTTTTCTGTCTAACCTGACTATGTTCTTCAGCTTCTTGTAGTCTGTCTTGGTGTTCGGGTCAATATGCTCTCCCGGAGCATGACCCACCTGCATGTAATAGTTGAGATAATAGCACACCATGTCGCTGTTGAACACCTTGGGGGCAGTGTGAAATGCTTCCTTGGAGAAACAGTAGTTGTTATACCACGGCTTCATGTCCGCTATAAGTTCCTCCTCGTCTGAATTGAGCATTCCCACACCTTGATAGTAGCGTATCATCGTCCGCACATCATCCTCGGAAAATCCGAGCATAGTGTTGAACTCCGGGCGCAGGGAAACATTGGTCGCTATGTTGTAGCCACTTGTGAGGTCGTCGAGGGTCACAGGCGTTACGCCCATCATAAGGATGCGGGAGAAGTTAGGCTTGAAGAGTTTGAAAACATCCCGGTAGAAGCCAGAGGCATGGGTAAGCTCGTGATAGACACCCTCGCCTTCCTGATTGAGGATGTTGTTGGTGAAATTGTCATATTCATCTACTATAAGGTACATCTGATAGCCCGCATTGTATGCCTCGTTGTGTATGAGGTTCAACTTCTTGGCAAACGTGTCGCAAGACCGGACATTCGCTATGAAATCCTTGTCATAGAAACGCGCGTATCTCTTTGCGAAGTCGTCCAGCTGGCCGCATCCATAGTCCTCAAAC
>CAZTUD010000087.1:0-10498 GCA_964616945.1 uncultured Prevotella sp.
ATTGCAACGACAATTGCCTCGACTCACTCAAGCTCATACGCCTGTTGCGCCCCGACCTCAAGGCGTACAAGCTGAAAACGCTGCTTGCCGAACTTGGCTTGCGGGGCGAAAACACCCATCTGGCCGACGACGACGTGAACGCCACCGTGCAGCTTGTGAACTATTGTTACAGAAAGGGAAAGGAGATGATGGCAAGCCAAGACGAATACTTGGGGCGCAAGACCACGCAAGACCGCATTGGACGTCTTCGCCGCAACTACGGCGAAGCCTACAGAAAGGCTGTGTCAAGACTTTATGTCAGGCAACCACTTGCTTCGGGAGTACCCGCGCTTGTTGACGAGATGCGCAACTTCTACCATTGGCTTGCCGATGTCCGTTGGGTAAAGGAAAATGACAAAATATATTATATCTTCAGCTACCTTGCCGCCGACATAATAGACGAAGCAAGGGAGCCTTCGCTGAAAGAGCAGCTCGACCACCACATAATGGAACTCAGCACCTTCAAGGAAGCCGACCTGTGCGGCTCGTCGGTCATCAACGACCGCCTCTTTGTCTCGACCATACACAAGGCGAAAGGGCTTGAGTTTGACAATGTCATTGTCTTCGATGCCGTTGACGGGCGCATTCCAAGCTTCTACCACGAGAACAGCCCGCAGCTGCTCGCCGAGGACGCACGCAAGCTCTACGTTGCCATGTCGCGGGCAAAACGCCGCCTATTCGTCTGCTATGCCAAACAAGGAGCTTCGTCTGGAATGCCCGACCGCAAGCTCACCCGTTTCATGGAGCCAGTGAGGAAATTCTTTTAGCCTTTCAACATAACAGCTTTATGTTAAATATCACAAAAACAGATGCGACAGTTCTTTTTTTGCAAAAAGCACTTTGCAAAAGTGCAAGTTTTGACTAATTTTGCACCCATAGGTTTACTATGAGAATCAGCATAAAGGATTTTGAGAGAGTGTACAAGAAAACATACCACAACTTGTACTGCTTCTCCTACAGTTTCGTGGGCGACACGGAGGCGAGCAAGGACATAGTCGCCGATTCGTTCACAATACTGTGGACGCGTCGCAATGAGATTGACATTAAGGGGATGGAGAGCTTGCTTTACACCGTCGTGCGAAACCAATGTCTGAAATACTTGCGGCAACAGAAGACCAACAGCAAATACGTCTTATTTGCAGAGGCTTCACTAAAGGAAGAGGACGACAACTATTTAAACGACATTGAGGAGCGCATCGCCGAAATGTTAGAAGTTGTACAGAAATTACCCACACGGACGAGGTTTATATTGGAGGAATGCTACTATAATGACCGTACATATAAAGAGGTGGCTGACATTATTGGAATCAGCACCAGTGCGGTAAAGAAACACATAATGAACGCATACGCTGCGCTACGCAAACATTTTAATGTACACAAACCATGACAAGCCTAAACAATCACGACAATATCGCCTATGACGAAGGCCAAATGCCCTCACTGCACGAGCAGTTAGAAATGCGCCGCGTGTTCGCTCACATTCGCCTTGACAAGCCCAATGTTGGTAAGGAATGGGACACATGGGTAAGGAGCATTGACAGCACTCACCAAATCACACACCACAAGGCTGCCATTAAATGGATAACATTATTGGTGGCAGCTTGTGTGGCTGCACTTGTCGTGATTTATGGCCTACACGACAAGGATGTGAGGCCACAAGGCGTGGAAGTGTTTACGGCAAACGCATCTACAGGCGACGTTACCCTGACCACAGATGATGACAAACCTGTAAAGGTAAATTCCAAAAGTTTGTCATTCACAAAGCAGCATGCACAACCGACAGCCCATATGCGTACAATAGCTGTGAGTATTCCCCGTGGCAAGAATTTTCAGGTAGTCCTGCCCGATGGGAGCAAGGTGTTTCTCAACGCCGAGTCTAAGATAGAGTTCCCTGATGTATTCGCATCCAACGAGCGACGCGTAAAGATTGATGGCGAGGCATACATGGAGATAAAGGCCGACAGCCGACATCCCTTTGTCGTAACCACCGACTACTTCAACGCCACAGTACTGGGCACGGAGTTCAATCTTAGAGCTTATTCCTCCAAAGACGCCTCGCTGACGCTTGTCAAGGGCAGGGTGGAGGTTAGTGACCTGTCAGGCAAACAACGCCAGACATTGAAACCCGACGAGCAACTTGTGCTGGATGCGGACAAAGGCTTCACCGTAAGCCCTGTTGACACCTACCCAATCATACAGTGGAAAAACGGTTATTTCTATTTCGATAAGGCGACACTTTCCGAAATCATGCAGGAACTTGGTCGATGGTACAATATCACCGTGGTCTTTGAGAACATTTCCGACATGGGTAAGACACTGCATTTTGCAGCTGGTCGAGACGAGGAATTGGCAACCATCATTAAAAGGCTCAACGATCTTGAAATAGTAAATGTGGAGTATAAGGACAGAGTGGTGACGATAAAATAGCATTTTTTTCATTTTGGGGTGCCCGAAACGGGAAGTTGTGGATATTATGTTTAAAGAGGCGAAAAAATAAACATAAAAACCCCAATATTGTGAAAAAGAAAACGTACATCCATTTCCTCGTGTCCGTGCTGTTGCTTTGCTTTTGCCTTGATGCCAATGCACAAGACAAGAACAAACGAATCAACCTCACCGTCAGCGAGGAAGCATTGCCAACTGCCCTACGCCGTATTGAGCGACTGTCAGGCTATTACAAAATCAACTTTTCCTACGAGCAGTCTGTCCAGTACAAGGTTACGGCGGAAATAAAGAACAAGACTGTTCCTGAGGCTGTCAGTATCCTCCTGCGTGGTCTGCCCTACACCTCGTCGATAGACGGGCATTATATCCAAGTTAAGTGCACCGCAAGGCAGACACGCCGCACGCCTATCAAAAACATCAACGGCCTCACCGGTCGCATCACCGACAACAACGGAGAGCCGCTGATAGGCGCGACAATAAGAGTTGTAGGCAAGAATCTGGGGACTGTTACCGACAATGACGGTCGCTTCAACATCTCAGGGGCAAACCCCGACGACGAGGTGGAGATTTCGTACATAGGCAGAAAAACCATACGCCGCAAGTCGGGTAGTAAGCCGCTGAACATCATCCTCAGCGAAGATCTGAACCTACTTGACGATGTCATGGTAACGGGCTACCAGTCAATTAAGCGTGAGGATGCTACGGGAGCGTTTGACAAGATTACGTCTCGCGACTTGGAACAGCGCACCACCACAGACCTTCTTACAAACCTCGAAGGACTTGTGCCAGGACTCACCATATACAGCAACGGTCTTAACGACGAGGGCGAGAACACAATATCCATACGTGGTATCAGCACGTTCCGGGCACGCTCCAACCCTCTTGTTGTCGTTGACGGACTACCAATAGAAGGCTCCATCGAGACTGTCAATCCCTACGACATTGCGTCAATCGACGTACTGAAAGACGCGGCAGCGACTGCACTCTATGGCGCAAGGGCCTCAAACGGCGTGATTGTCATAACGACAAAGAAAGCCAAGAAGATGCGCAAGACGGACATATCG
The DNA here is from genome assembly GCA_964616945.1 of uncultured Prevotella sp. Classification (GTDB taxonomy): domain Bacteria; phylum Bacteroidota; class Bacteroidia; order Bacteroidales; family Bacteroidaceae; genus Prevotella. Next base: position 3,549 of record CAZTUD010000087.1, read on the forward strand.
TTCACCGCCGACCTCACTATCGCCAAGAAGCAGACTTACGACAACTACAATTATGTCAACGCCAGCGACGCCGTCGACGCTGAGATTATGAACATGGACGCGGTATTCGCCAACGCCACAGGCGCGATGTACGAGTCCTACTACTGGCCGGCATACCAGGCCTATTACTCCCCCGTGGCCCTCCTATATATGCAGCACCGCGAAGGCACCGTCAGCGACAGCGAGTATGACAATGCCCTAAACAACTACCGTCAGAACGATTTCGTGAAATACTACCGCGACCATGCTTTAAGGAGCAAGATAACGCAGCAGTACAATATCGCAGTGCGCAACAAGACCGAGAAGTCGAACAACAGCCTCGTGGCGAACTACAAAGGCGACAACCAGGCCTTCGTGAAAGAGTACAACCGGACGTTCAACGTCAGTTTCAAGGAGGAGTACGACATCACAAAATGGCTGAAGGCTACGGCGGGAATCAATGTTGACTACAACTCAAGGAAAAACCACTACGAGCCATCTACCCTGTCTTTCCTCTCGTCGCCTTATTCCTTCCCAGTCTATAGCGAAGGAACAGGTTATCTGAAAGCTTCGCCTGTCGACCCTGACGATGCCATGTTCTCAGACCAAAGCTTAGGATTTAAATCGCTGCATTATAACCTTGACGAGCAACTTGGCTACAACTTCAAGAAAGCCTCTACGACAAACACCAGAATGTACCTGCATCTGGACTTCAACATCCTGCCCTGTCTCAATTTCTCAACACAGTTCCAGCACGAGAAGAACCAATACAAGAGCGAGGCTTATCTTGAAAAGGGCTCCTACGCCATGAACTTCATCTACGACCTTTACACTTCCGGCGGCATCCATCTGCTGCCCGACGCCGGCATCATGGACACCGCCAACCGCGAGGGCAACTACCTGTCGTGGCGCAATCAGGTGAACTTCAACAAGGAGTTGGGCGGAAAGCATGCGGTGTCGGCACTCGCTGGTATGGAACTACGACAGACCAAATACCGCACCACGACAAGCAAGTACATTGGCTACGACGACGCGACGCAGACAAACTATATGTCGACGTTAAACCTTTATACCGTCGCCAACACAGCGTCGTCTGACCTGTTCGCATCACTGGGGCGTATCGCTCCAAGAAACTACTATAACCTGCTATACACTGACGGACAACCGGGAACGGGCGGTGCATACTCTACCTCGGACATTACCCATCGATATGCATCATTCTATTTCTCCGCCAACTACACTTACGACCACCGTTATGCCGCCTCCATGTCAATCCGTGAGGACAAGACCGACTTGTTTGGAGCGGAGCCGAAGTTCCGTGGCACGCCGCTGTGGTCGACAGGACTTAGCTGGAACATGCACAACGAGTCGTTCCTGAAAGGCGTGAAGGCCGTTGACGTGCTGAAGCTGAGACTGTCGTATGGCGTTACGGGAAACATCGACTCCAGCGTCTCGTCATACCTTGTCGGAAGGATAACCTCAAGCGCACTCACTGGCGGTAAATATGCCTACCTCTCAACTCCGCCCAACGATGACCTGAAATGGGAGAAGACCACGTCGTGGGACTTTGGCGTTGACTACTCGCTCTTAGGCAATACGCTGCGAGGCTCCATCGATCTATATCGCAAGTACAGCAGCGACATACTCTCCAACACTGCTCTGGATCCATCGGAGGGATTTACATCTTTGGTCATCAATAACGGCGAGGCAAGCAACAAGGGTATTGAGGCACAAATCAACGCCACTGTGCTCAAGGCAAGGTCCACAAGAGAAGTTGGCATTGACCTCGGTTTCAACTTCGCCTATAATAAAAACAAGGTGGAAAAGGTGACATACGAGCCTGATGCGCTAACTTTGTTGGGATGGGGTCAGTCGTCGCACGCTCTGGTAGTGGGCAACGCTATCAACTCACTCTATGCCATCAGGTACGCCGGACACGACGAGGACGGAAAAACGCAGTGGTACAAAGCTGACGGCACGGCAACAACAGAATATGTCTATTCAGGCGTGAAGACCGAGGACGTGGTGTGCATGGGAACGCTCGACCCAAAATACACCATCGACTTCACCCCGACCATCTCCTACAGGGGCTTCTCCCTCTCGGCAATGTTCTCCTACTATGGCGGACACGTAATGCGGGCAAATATATCCGATTGGATTAATTCTTCGTCGCTAACCGGGTTCGGCAACAGCCTGCAGAGTATGTACCAATACCTGACATTACCAGACACCTACACCCTGCCATATCCAAGTGTGGACAACTACCTCACGTCATACAACACAGGGCAGGCCCTCATGTATTTTGACGGGGCAGTAGTGCCTGCCGACTACATGAAACTGCGCAACATAGTGCTTTCCTACAACATTCCTCATTCTTTATGCCGGAAGCTTGGAATTGGCTCGGCACGCTTGCGCTTGCAGGTGAACAACGTGGCGAAATGGGTGCGCAACGACCTCGGCGTTGACCCAGAGGCAAACAATCCGTGGACAGGCTACACCCTCAACAAGCCAGTGAGGAGCTACACCATGAGCCTGAACGTTAACTTCTAAGCAATTCACAATTCAAAATTTCTTACCCTCCCGCAAAGCGGGAACAGAGACCTTTGGTTCATAATTCAAAATTCATAATTATGAAAACGAAAATAACAACTATCACCCACAATATACCCCGGTTCCATTCGATGCCATTTATGGCGTCGGTCGCACTCTTGCCCCTTTACTTTTTTAGCTTTTTACTTTTCTGTAGTTGCGACGACTACTTGGACATCACACCCAAGGGTCAGACGCTGCTTGACAATCTTGACGATCTGGAACTGCTTGCTACAGGCAACTACTCGCAGAGTTGCTGGTCATATAACAATGAAGAGATTCTGGTCAATGACGCTTACGGTACGGCACGGAGCTTTATGACTGCCGTGGCAACACCAAACACCCTGACACACGCCCTGCTCACCTACGACGAGAGCGTAGACCGTGTAGCTTTGTCGGAGAGCGACCAGAAATACACGCGCAATTACTCGTCAATAGCCGCGCTCAACGAGGTAATAGCGCAGGCACCCAACGTTTCGGGCGACAATGCCCGAAAAGCGTACCTCGTCGCCATCGCAAAGGTGAAACGGGCATATTTCCACTACCTGATAATGCTGGAGTTTTGCAAGCAATATGACACTGCGACGGCGGCCACAGAGGGCGGAATACCTTACGTGACCGATATAAAGCCCGCTGAGGAGAACCAGAAGCTTACTTTGGCGGAGACATACGAACATTTGCTTGCCGACTGTTCCGACGACGTGCTTGCCGACCTCTACGACGAGCCGGTCAACATTGAACTTCCGGGAAAGGCGTTTGGATATGCCGTCAGGGCAAAAATCCTCTTACAGATGAAAAACTATTCCGAGGCTTTGAAATATGCCAACCTCTCTTTACAGTACAACTCGTCAATTGAGGACCGCACACCTGCCGTTGTCGCAGGAACATTCAGCCGCACACCTCAGGCGGAGCAGAACCTGTTCTATTGCGAGGGGATGTCAAGTGGAGCCGGATCCTATTACATCAGCCATGAGACGGCGCAGTTGTTTGAGGACGGCGACATTCTCAGAGACTATACCGACCTTTGGGAGAAGCGCATCGCATCGGGCGTGACTGACAGTCTGTGGTGCTGGGCGGCAGGCTCGGCATACCGTTACAACACGGGCGGTATAACTACCGAGCAGATGTACTATGTGGCGGCAGAGTGCAATATCCGTACTGGAGACATACAGAAGGGCATGAATCTCATCAACCAGGTCAGGCAGTATCGCGTCGCACCAGGGAAGTACGCGCCGCTGACGGCATCGACCGAGGCGGAGGCAATGGCAGTCTTGCAGAGATGCAAGCGCATAGAGTGCCTGTTCACATACAACACTTTCGCCGACATGAAGCGATGGAACACGGAAAGCGCATACGCCGCAACCGTCACTCGAAATCTGGAGGGAAACAGCTATAGCCTGTCGCCTACGTCAGACCTATGGGTGAGTCCGTTCCCACAAGACGCGACAACATACAACTCTTCTTTAACGCAAAATTATTAAAACCTTATTATTTAAACTATGAGAAAAGTATTAAAAATGGCGGCAGTGCTATTGGGAATATCCTTATCTGCACAGGCGCAGGATTTAAGCAAACCGTTCCGCATCTTCGGTTCTATTGAGGGCCTGCCCAAGGAGAACACCGAAATGTACTTTCAGGGCATTGTCAACGGCAAAGCCTACAATGATACCGTAGACATCACAGACGATAAGTTCACCTTCCAAGGCAACGCCGAACCAGCCCGCGTGAGAATCTACTGCAAGCGCATCGGTCACCCCCATAAAGTCAACCCGATTGATATGTTCATTGACGAAGGCGACATCAAAGTAACGGCGGTCTATGACACCACACAATATACGTTCCTTCGCGACGTGAAGATAGAGGGCTCCAAGACGCAGGATGAATACGGCGAATACATTGAGGGCTTAAAACGGCTCAGCGATAAGTACAACTACGACCAGAACGTCAAGGATTACAATGCGGCGAAGGCAGCCGACGACACGGCGACAATGAACCGCATATCAAAAGTCTTCGACCAGATGAAAGCGGAGAATTACCAAGGCAACTACATCCACTCTCATCCCAACAGCTTTGTAGCGCTTGACCTCATTAACAACTTCTCACGCGCCACGGGCGAATACTTAGACTCGGCTAAGGAATGGTTTAGGTCTATGTCGCCAGAGTTGCAGTTCTCCGCCAACGGGCAGCGCATTTCACGCAACATTGCCTACGCCTCAAAGGGCGAGCTGATAGGCAAGCCCGCGCCGACTTTTACACAGACCACAAACGACGGCCGCACGGTGAATTTGTCCGATTACAAGGGCAAGTATCTATTGCTTGACTTCTGGGCCTCGTGGTGCGGGCCATGCCGTGCCGAGAATCCAAACGTGCTGGCGGCGTACAAGAAATACCACGACAAGGGCTTCGACGTCCTCGCAGTATCGCTTGACACAGACCGCGCTAAATGGGAGAAAGCGATAAAGGAGGACGCGCTGCCCTGGACACACATCTCTGACTTGCAGCGCAAGAACGTGGTGATGCAGATGTATGGTGTATCGGGCATTCCTGACAATTTCCTAATCTCTCCCGACGGCATCGTCATCGCACGTGCGCTGAGGGGTGAGCAACTGGACTTGGAGCTAAAGGAGATTTTTGAGGGAAAGTAACAGCATCACCGAAGCGTCAGTCCGTATTCACTGCGCCCGTATTGACTTACTAATACGACGTTGGGGTCATATTTCGTTTACTTCACCCTCGTCGCCCTAATGAAGTAGCATATCAGGCAGACGTAGGCGAGGAGCGAGGTCATTTCCGACAGCGGGTTAGCCCACCAATAGTCGGCTATCGACAACTCCACACCACCAAACTTGAGCAACGCCGAAACCACACCCATCAACGCACCGCCAGCAATGAAGCCACTGGCGATGAGCGTGCCACGCTCGCCACGAGCCTTGTTCACCTCAGCGTTCTTCGAGCGGGTGGTAACAAACCAGTTTATCGCTCCGCCAACCACCAACGGCACGTTAAGCTCCAACGGAATGAACATACCGAGGGCGAATGCCAAGGCGGGAATGTGGCAACGGTCAAGAATTATGGCAATCACGGCACCGATGGCATACAAAATCCACGGTGCGCCAACGCCGTTCATCAGCGGGTCAATGACAGCCGCCATAGCGTTGGCCTGCGGAGCGGCAAGCTTGCCGGAGGCAAAACCATAAGTCTTGTTCAGCACAATCATTACGCCTACGACGGTAGCTGCGCTGACAATGGTGCCGAGGAACTTCCACGTTTCCTGCTTCGCAGGCGTGGTGCCAAGCCAATAACCTATCTTCAAGTCGGTGATGAAGCTGCCAGCCATCGACAACGCCGTGCAGACAACGCCGCCCATTATCAAGGCCGCCAACATGCCAGCGGGGCCACGCAAGCCTACAGCCACCATGACGACAGAGGCAAGAATAAGCGTCATGAGCGTCATGCCCGACACAGGGTTGCTGCCCACAATGGCAATGGCGTTGGCCGCAACCGTGGTAAAGAGGAACGCTATGATAGCGACGAGCAATATGCCGACAACGGCGAAAAGCAAGTTGCCGTGCATCACGCCAGCCCAGAAGAAGACGAACGTAATGAGAATAGTGACAATGCTGCCGATGGCAATCACCTTGAAAGAAATGTCGCGCTGCGTACGCTTCACTTTCTCCACGCTCGCGCCCTTGCCCCTAAGCTCGCGCGAGGCGAGGCTGACTGCGCCTTTTATTATGCCCCAACTCTTCACGATGCCAATGACACCAGCCATAGCAATGCCGCCGATGCCTATTGAGCGGGCGTAGGCCTTGAAAATCTCCTCGGGCGACATCGCACCAACGGTGGCGGTGATTGTGGGGTCCCACATGTTCAGTACCTGATCGTGGAAGACTATCGACATGCCAGGCACGATGAGCCACCAAACGAAGAGGGAGCCGAAAGTGATGTAAAGGGCGTATTTCAGGCCGACGATGTAGCCGAGGCCAAGCACAGCCGCTCCCGTATTCACCTTAAACACGAGCTTCGCCTTGTCAGCCAAATCTTGACCCAAGCCTATGACGCGGCTCGTGAAATTCTCATTCCACCAGCCGAATGTCGAGACGATGAAATCGTAGAGTCCACCAACTATTCCCGCAATGAGTAACGGCTTGGCCTGATCGCCACCTTTCTCACCCGACACCAGAACCTGCGTAGTTGCCGTTGCCTCGGGGAAAGGATATTTGCCGTGCATGTCGCTGACGAAATACTTACGGAAAGGGATGAGGAAAAGAATGCCGAGAATGCCGCCAAGGGCGGAGGCGAGGAACATCTTGAAGAACGATGCCGTCATCTCCGGGTACTTG
>CAZTUD010000088.1:0-10434 GCA_964616945.1 uncultured Prevotella sp.
ACCTACCTGAAAGCCTACGATGCCATACGCCAGCTCTTCGCCGAACAGCCATTGGCAAAGCAAATGGGCTTCTCGCCGCAATACTTCTCGTTCAATGCCGATGGTGGACGATGCGAGGAATGCAAGGGCGCAGGCGTGATAACCGTGGAGATGCAGTTCATGGCCGACCTCACGCTCACCTGCGAGGCCTGCCACGGCAAACGGTTCAAGAAAGAGATACTGGACGTGCGCTATGAGGGCAAGAATATCGACGATGTGCTGAACATGACCGTTGACGAAGCCATTGACTTCTTCGGCGCACACAACCAAAAGACCATTGTGGCACGTCTAAAGCCCCTACAGGACGTGGGCTTAGGGTATATACAGCTCGGACAAAACTCATCTACACTATCTGGTGGCGAGAACCAACGCGTGAAGCTCGCCTACTTCATCGGTCAGGAGCAGCAGGAGCCAACACTCTTCATGTTCGACGAGCCCACCACAGGCCTACACTTTCACGACATAAGCCGCTTGTTGGCATCGTTCGCATCACTCATAGACCGTGGCCACACCGTACTGGTCATTGAGCACAATCTGGAAATCATAAAATGCGCCGACTGGGTAATTGACCTTGGCCCAGACGGGGGCAACGCCGGAGGAAGCATTGTGGCAACAGGCACGCCAGAGGCAATAGCAAAGGCCAAAGGCAGCATCACTGGCAAGTATCTAAGGGAAAAACTGTCGCGGCAACCCATCTAAAACAACCTTCCAATGCCCGCCAGCACGTCTGACGGGCAACTTGTATGTTGCCTTGCCAACAACATGCGGAGCTTTGCCGATGGAATCGAAAGCCAAAAAGTTGCTCACCTCAACAGTTGCCATCGCGAGGCTGTCGCCATACGCCACATCCTTCACCTCAACGCTCGCGCCCTCCGGCATTGCCCGCAGCGAGTCAACATCCTCCTGCGTGACCTGCGATGCCGCATAGCCCAACCAACGCTCCGAGCCAGCATCAACATAATGAATGGCTTTCCCGAACTGCCAGTTGAAATAGGCAGCAGAAAAGGAATCCACAGCCTCGCAAGCCCCATCCTCCTCACGATGGGAGCAAGAGCTGCAAGAAACAAACAACGACGTAAAAATCGCCATTATCATTACAAAAGCTGCTATTTCATGGGGAAAATAAATATGCGTTTTCATCAGTTGCCAAGTTTAACCATGCAAAGTTAATAATTTAAATTCCCACAATTACAAAATACTTAAACTTTTTTGCACTTGCATTTCTATGGAATGTGGATTGTTTTTTCTAACTTTGTAGAAAATATTGACACACAATGCTACATTTTGTATCTTTCGGAAGCGGAAGCAGCGGAAATTGCAGTATGCTGTACACCGAAGACGAGGGCATAGTGATTGATGCGGGAGTAGGCGTAAGAACCCTGAAAAAGCATCTCAAAAACTATGGGCTCTCGCTGTTCGGCGCACTCGGCATACTCATCACGCACGACCATGCCGACCACGTAAGGTCTGTGGGATGCCTGAGCAACGACTACAATCTGCCCGTTTATGCCACAAAAGAGGTGCATGAAGGTATATGCAAAAACTGGAGCGTAAGAAAGAAAATAAATCCCGACCTGAAGAGATTAATCACTAAGAATGTACCGTTCCAGTTAGGCTCGCTCACCATCACGCCGTTTGGAATACCCCACGACAGCACCGACAACGTGGGATATGTCATAGAGAAAGACGGCGTAACTTTCGTCCTGATGACCGATATTGGACACCTCACCGAAGAAATGAAACAAATGATAGGACGCGCCAACTATCTTGTCATCGAAGCCGACTATGAGCAACAGATGCTTGAGACTGGCCCATATCCACAACACCTGAAAGACCGCATTGCCGGACCATTAGGACACCAGAGCAACTACGAATGTGCAATTGCTCTTGCCGAAAATGCCACACCACAGTTGAGACGTGCCTGGCTGTGCCATCTAAGCGATGAGAACAACCACCCCGACCTCGCCTTGAAAACCGTGAAACAACTGCTCCGCTCACGTGGCATAGTGGCTGGCGACGAGCCAGGAGCGGATTTCCAATTGGATGTGCTCAAGAGGAACACACCAAGCGAAATATTCGACTTAATCCATAACGCATTGTGCATTATGGATTAAGCATTATTATTATCAGTATTCTCCCCACGCCTTTATGTCAACGTCCTCAAGCTTCAATGTCGTGAAAGCTGTGATGAACGCCGAGGCAAGGCGACTGTTGGTTATCAACGGCACATTGAGGTCAATGGCGGCACGGCGTATCTTGTAGCCGTTGGTAAGCTCGCCTGCCGTAAGGTTTTTCGGGATGTTCACCACCATGTCAATCTTCTTCCCATGGAGCAACTCAAGGGCTTGCGGCTTCTTGTCAGGCTCCGACGGCCAGTTGACAAAGGTGTTAGGAACACCATTCTCCGTAAGGTAACGTGAAGTTCCTGGTGTGGCATAAAGCTCGTAGCCATGCTCGACAAGCCGCCTTGCCGAGTCGAGCATGTCTGCTTTCTGCTTTGCGCCACCCGTTGACAACAGCACCGTGTGCTTGGGTATGCGCTGTCCCACGGCAAGCTCCGCCTTTAGCAACGCCTGGTTGGTGTCGTCGCCAAGGCATCCCACCTCGCCCGTGGAACTCATGTCAACGCCAAGCACCGGGTCGGCTTTCTGCAAGCGGTTGAACGAGAACTGCGAAGCCTTGATGCCCACATAGTCGAGGTCGAAGAGGCTCTTTTCCGGGCTCTTCACCGGCACGCCAAGCATTACCTTGGTGGCAAGCTCGATGAAGTTGATTTTCAACACCTTGCTCACGAACGGGAACGAGCGGCTGGAGCGCAGGTTGCACTCTATGACAAGGATGTCGTTGTCGCGCGCCATGTATTGCACGTTGAACGGCCCGTTGATGTGCAGCGCAGCGGCAATCTTGCGGCTTATTCGCTTTATGCGGCGCACAGTCTCCACATACAGTTTTTGCGGAGGCAACTGGAGAGTGGCATCGCCAGAATGCACCCCGGCAAACTCAATGTGCTCGGAAATGGCATAGGCAATCACCTCACCATTCCTTGCCACGCCGTCGAAATCAATCTCCTTGGCATGTTCAATAAACTTTGACACCACGACAGGATGATCTTCGCTGACATTCGCCGCCAGTTGCAGGAAGCGGCGAAGCTCTTCCTCATTTGAGCAGACGTTCATCGCCGCACCCGAAAGCACGTAGCTCGGCCGCACAAGCACCGGGAAGCCTACACGCCTCACAAACGCGTCAATATCGTCCATGCTCTTCAACGCGCTCCATTCTGGCTGGTTGATGCCAAGCTGGTTGAGCATCTCAGAGAACTTTTCCCTATCCTCGGCATTGTCGATGTCCTTGGCCTGCGTGCCAAGAATAGGCACATTCTCCTCGTCGAGATACATGGCGAGGTTGTTCGGTATCTGCCCGCCAGTGGAAACGACAACACCGTAGGGCTGCTCCATGTCGATGATGTCCATGACACGCTCAAACGACAGGTTGTCGAAATAGAGGCGGTCGCACATGTCGTAGTCGGTGGAGACTGTCTCGGGGTTATAGTTTATCATTATTGAGCGATAGCCCTGCTTGCGTATCGTCTGCAAAGCCTGCACACCACACCAGTCGAACTCCACCGACGAGCCTATGCGATAGGCTCCCGAACCAAGGACTATCACCGAGCGGTGGTCGCGGGCAAAGTCGATGTCGCTTGCCACGCCCGAATATGTGAGGTACAGATAATTGGTCTGGGCGGGATATTCCGCGGCAAGGGTGTCAATCTGCTTCACCACAGGCACGATGCCGTAGTTTTTGCGCAAACGCCGCACCACGAGCATTGCCTTGTGCATGTTCTTGTACTCCTCCTCCAGTCCGACGGCACGTGCTATCTGGAAGTCAGTGAAGCCATAGACTTTCGCCTCACGCAGCAGGTCCTTGCCAAGGGTATTGATGTTGCACTTCTTCAGGCGCTCGTCGATGTCAATGATGTGCTGAAGCTTGTAGAGGAACCAACGGTCAATCTTCGTAAGGTCGTGTATCTGGTCAACAGTATAGCCCTTGTGCATTGCCTTGGAAATGACGAACACACGTTTGTCTGTGGGGTCGCGCAGAGCCTCGTCGATGTCGGGTAGCTCAAGCTCCTTGTTCTCAACATACCCGTGCATGCCCTGCCCTATCATGCGCAAGCCTTTCTGTATTGCCTCCTCAAAGTTGCGGCCTATTGCCATGACTTCGCCGACCGACTTCATGCTCGAACCAAGCTCCTTGTCAACGCCACGGAACTTCGACAAGTCCCAACGCGGAATCTTGCAGACAACATAGTCGAGGGCCGGTTCGAAGAAAGCCGATGTTGTCTTGGTAACAGAGTTTTTCAACTCGAAAAGTCCATACCCCAAACCCAACTTTGCGGCAACGAAGGCCAGCGGATAACCCGTGGCCTTAGAAGCGAGCGCAGAGCTGCGGCTAAGGCGCGCGTTGACCTCGATGACGCGATAGTCCTCCGAATTGGGATCGAAAGCGTACTGCACGTTGCACTCGCCCACGATGCCAATGTGGCGCACAATCTTTATGGACAGCGCACGCAGCTTGTGGTATTCCGAATTTGTGAGTGTCTGTGACGGGGCTATGACGATGCTCTCGCCAGTATGGATGCCAAGCGGATCGAAATTCTCCATGTTGCAGACCGTGATGCAGTTGTCGAAGCGGTCGCGCACAACCTCGTATTCAATCTCCTTCCAACCTTTAAGGCTCTTTTCCACCAACACTTGCGGTGAGAAAGAGAAAGCCTTCTCACAGATTTTCTGTAGTTCGGCATCGTTGTCGGCAAAACCAGAGCCAAGACCACCGAGGGCATACGCTGCACGCACAATGACTGGATAGCCAAGATCCTTGGCTGCCTTCATCGCCTGCCGCATGTTTTCGCAAGCCTCACTCTTGATGGTTTTGACCTCTATCTCGTCAAGTTTCTCAACAAACCGCTCGCGGTCTTCCGTATCCATGATTGCCTGCACGGGAGTACCCAGCACCTGCACGCCATATTTCTCAAGCACGCCACTCTCGAACAGCTCCACCCCGCAGTTGAGGGCTGTCTGCCCGCCAAAGCTGAGTAAAATGCCGTCGGGACGCTCCTTTTCAATGACGCGCTCAACGAAGTAAGGCTGCACTGGCAGGAAATAGATTTGGTCGGCAACGCCCTCCGATGTCTGCACCGTGGCAATGTTAGGGTTGATGAGCACTGTCTTGATGCCTTCCTCACGCAATGCCTTAAGGGCCTGCGAGCCAGAGTAATCAAACTCGCCGGCCTCACCTATCTTCAACGCCCCGGAGCCAAGCAAAAGAACCTTCTTTATATTTACTTCTTTCATTCTTATCAACTTTTAAGCGTTTCAACGAACTTGTCGAACATGAATTCCGTGTCCACAGGACCCGAACAGGCCTCCGGATGGAACTGCGACGAGAACCAAGGATTGGTCTTGTGGCGAATGCCCTCGTTGGAGCCATCGTTCATGTTTACGAACAACTCTTCCCAATCGTCGCCCAAAGTGGACGCATCAACAGCATAGCCGTGGTTTTGCGATGTGATGTAGCATCGCTCCGTGCCCACAAGACGTACAGGCTGGTTATGGGAGCGATGACCGTACTTTAGCTTGTATATTTTTGCTCCCGCCGCCTTGCCAAGCAGCTGGTTGCCCATGCAAATGCCGCATATAGGCTTGCGGCTCATGGAAATCTGCTTGCGGATGATGTCAACCGCAGCCTGGCACGTGTCGGGGTCGCCTGGACCGTTGGCGAGGAATAGTCCGTCGAAGTCCATGCCCGTATAGTCATAGTTCCACGGCACGCGCACGACCTCCACTCCACGGTTGATGAGACAACGTATGATGTTTGCCTTTACCCCACAGTCAACGAGCACCACTTTCTTGCCAGCTCCCTCATTATACCGTATTATTTCCTTGCACGACACCTTGTCCACAAAGTTCACACCCTCGTAGAGAGAAGAGAGTGAAGAGGAAAGAGTTGGGAGATTAGCATCTCGGTTGGCTTTAGGCATATTTCTTTCCTCTCTCCTATCTCCTCTCTCCTCTGATAGGTCGTCGAAAACTATCTGCCCCATCATCACGCCATGCTCGCGAAGAACTTTTGTCAGCTGGCGTGTGTCGATGCCCGTGATGCCCGGCACATGCTCTCGCTTGAGCCACGAGGCAAGGCTCTCGACACCATTCCAGTGACTGTACTGCTCACTGTAGTCGGAGCATATCATTGCCGCTACGTATATCTTGTCGCTCTCCATGAACGTCGGCAAGCCGTCAGGCTCAAAGGAGAATGGTGGCACCCCGTAGTTGCCAATCAGCGGATATGTGAATGTAAGTATCTGCCCGGCGTAAGACGGGTCGGTGAGCGATTCGGGATAGCCCATCATGGCGGTGTTGAACACCACCTCGCCCACCGCCGGCGCGTCGTAGCCAAACGACTGCCCATGGAAACGGGTGCCGTCAGACAATATCAATGTAACCTTCTTCATCTGTACCTTGTTTTATATGCCTAAATTAGTGCTGCCATAGACGCTCTCATAATAGTTTATGAACGCCTGAATGCACATGCGCTTGCCTCCCGGCGTGGGATAATGCCCAGTGAAATACCAGTCGCCGCGATTTTCGGGAATTGCGCTGTGAAGCCCGTCGAGCGACTGATAGACAATCTCGACTGGTGTCTCCATGTCGCCGGGCTTGAGCATCTCCACTATCTTGCGGTTTATCTCCTCCACCGTGAACGGCGCGTAGATGTCGCGCACGCGGTTGTGCATCTCGCCGACCGGACGCTTGAGCGCGGCCCTGCAGGCGTGGTATGTGTCGTGGATGAGCCTTTCCATGCCACGGTCCCTTATAAGCTCCATCGTGGCGCGGAAGACGCAGAACTCCTCCAAGCGCGGCATGTCGATGCCATAATAATCGGGATAGCGTATTTGAGGAGCGGAGCTGACTATCACTATCTTCTTAGGATGAAGCCTGTTAAGGATGCGCAAGATGCTCTCCTTCAACGTCGTGCCCCTCACTATGCTGTCGTCGATGACGACAAGGTTGTCCTTGTATGGCTCTATGCTGCCGTAGGTGATATCATAGACGTGCGCGGCAAGGTCGTTGCGGGCGGTGCCCTCGGTGATGAACGTACGGAGCTTGATGTCTTTCCACGCCACTTTCTCCGAGCGTATGTTCTGGGTGAGGATGTTCTCCAGCTCCTCGTGCGTCGGCACGTGTCCGAGGCTCTCTATCCTCCTTATATGCTCCTCGCGCTGATACCGCTTGAAGCCGTCGAGCAATCCATAGTAGGCAACCTCGGCTGTGTTCGGAATGAACGATATGACCGTATGGCGTATGTCGCCGCCGACAGCCTTCAGCACCTGCGGCGTGAGCTGCTCGCCGAGCTTCTTGCGCTCATTGTAAATGTCGCGGTCAGATCCGCGCGAAAAATAGATATGCTCGAACGAACAGGCATAACAGTCCTCCTTTGGAAGTATCTGGCTGGCTGCCGTCTCGCCGTTCTCCCTTACGATGACAGCCGACCCAGGCTCAATCTCCATGACTTCCTCATACTCAAGGTCGAACGTGGTCTGCAGCACTGGCCGCTCTGACGCCACCACCACCACCTCGTCGTTCTTGTACCAATAGGCGGGGCGTATGCCGTGCGGATCGCGCATGGCGAACATCTCGCCGCTGCCTGTGATGCCGCACATGACGTAGCCGCCATCGAAGTGGCTCATGGTGGTCTGCAACACGTTCTCCATGCGCACGTTGTGGTCGATGTAACGGGTGATGTCGGTGTCCTGAAGCCCCTTTGCCTTTGCCTCGTTGAAGATGCGCTCCACTTCTCGGTCGAGGCGGTGCCCCATAAGCTCAAGCGTTATGTAGGTGTCGCTATAGACACGGGGGCATTGCCCCTGCTTGGTCAGCACCTTGAACACATCCTCCACGTTGGTCATGTTGAAGTTGCCGCAGATGCAGAGGTTCTTGGCGCGCCAGTTGTTGCGCCGCAGGAATGGGTGCACATACTTAACCCCACTCTTGCCTGTAGTGGAATAGCGCAGATGTCCCATGTACAGCTCGCCGGCAAACGGCAGCTCGTCGTAGGCCTCGGTGTCAACCTCCTCTTCCTTCATCACCTGCTTTATCTGCTTGTGGGCGGAGCGGAAAATCTCTGTTATGGCGTTCGAGCCCTCGGCACGTTCCCTGAACATGTATTCGTGTCCAGGCTTGGTCTCAAGCTTCACCGACGCTATGCCGGCTCCTTCCTGGCCCCGGTTGTGCTCTTTCTCCATCATAAGGTAGAGCTTGCCAAGACCCCATTTCCAGGAGCCGTATTTCTTTTGATAATAGCTCAGAGGCTTGAGGAGCCGCACGAGTGCCACGCCGCAATCCTCATGAATGTTGTTTTCCATCTATTTCCTTTACTGGTTCTTAGAATAAAGTCATCCTGAATATAAAAAAAGAATGAAAAATGAAACCTATCCCAAACCCTGCGGTCGTGTAGCTTTTTTCATTTTTCATTCTTCAGTTTTCTTTATTTGACGATTGCCAAGACTATTGACGCAACCGATGTCATCCATCCGAGAATTGTTACCCAAAGTGTTGTCCAAGAGCCCATTGACGACTGTATTGTCTTTTGCTTCGTGGGCTGCACATATACAATGTCGTTTTGCTTTAGGTAATAATATGGGTCGGTGAATATGCGCCCGTCGTTCAAGTTGTACCTGTGGATGTGCTTCTCACCCGTAGAGTCCTCACGCACGAGCAGCACGTTGGTTCTCTTTCCATACAGCCCAAGGTCTCCTCCCTCAGCCAGCGCGTCCACGATGTTGATTTTCTCCGTCGGCACCTCTATGACCTTAGAGCCTGTCTCGCCGATGAGCGTAACGTGGAAGCTCGACATGCGGCATATCACCACCGGGTTTTCCGTCTTGGCGAGATATGGCGCAATTCTCTCCCTGATGAGATCCTCACATTCCGTCTTCGTCAGCCCACCGACATGTATCTTGCCAATGACGGGGAAGTTGATGTCGCCGTCGTTGTCAACCAAATATCCCTTGATGTTATTGTTGTTGTTGCCCGTCAAAAGTCCCGAGTTCTGCCCAAAGAGGTTGAACGGCTCCGCCGCGTCGGGGTTGGTGGTCTTCACGATGATGGTAAGCTCGTCCTTCGGCATAATCTTCACGTCAGGCAACCCCCGCGATGCCGACAAGTCAAGCGTGTCGATGTTCTGGAAATAGGTGTAATGCCTCATGCTGGAACAGCCTCCCATGACGACTATCATTGCCAGCAAAACAAATGGAATGAGAATCTTCTTCATTTATTTTTCAGACTTTGTTATATACTTTGTGCAAAGTTAAGACTAAATTTTCAATATCGCAAGTAAAAGTGGCTCAAAATTAGAGTTCGTAATGCAAAAAAATTATGTGCAATTTCTTGTTGGCTATAATTTGCGTAAACAAAGGTTTTTATTTAATTTTGCAACCATAATTCCCAATCGCACAATGAACAAAGTATTGCTCATATACACGGGCGGCACCATAGGAATGGGCCAGAACCCGGCAACAGGAGCCTTGGAGCCTCTCGACTTCAACCATCTCGCCGACTCCATGCCTGAATTTAGGCTGATACGCACCAACATTGACGTGCACCAGTTTGCGCCTCCCATCGACTCCAGCGACATGACACCGAAGAACTGGGCCCAGATGGTGCGCATCATTGCCCAAAACTACGATAACTATGACGGCTTCGTGATACTCCACGGCACCGACACAATGGCGTACACGGCATCGGCACTCTCGTTCATGCTCGAAAACCTCACCAAACCAGTCATCCTCACTGGCTCGCAGCTACCCATCGGCCAGTTGCGCACCGACGGCAAGGAGAACCTCATAACGAGCATAGAGCTTGCCTCGCTGAAAGGCGACGACGGGCGGCCAAGAATTCCCGAAGTGTGCATCTATTTCAGCGGCAGGCTGTTGCGCGGCAACCGCTCGACGAAAATCAACGCCGACGGCTTCTACGCCTTCGACAGCTTCAACTATCCGCATCTGTGCGAAGCGGGGGTGAACTTCGACATACACGACCACTACATACTGAAACCGGACTTCGACAAGCCGATGATTCCGCACTACGCAATGGACCCGAGCGTCGCCGTGTTCAGCATCTTCCCAGGCATACAGGAGAGCATCATACGCAACTTCCTACGCTCCCGCGACCTGCGCGGCATCGTGATGCGCACCTACGGCAGCGGCAATGCGCCACTGAACTCATGGCTCACGCCCTTGCTGAGAAAGGCATCGCAACGAGGGGTGGTGATAGTGAACATTAGCCAATGCGTGGCGGGAAGCGTGGAGATGGGCAGATACGACACCGGCTACCAGCTGAA
>CAZTUD010000089.1:0-10358 GCA_964616945.1 uncultured Prevotella sp.
ATAGCATACGTCAATGTACTCGTGCCGACGCTTGTCGATGGTGATGCGTATGCTGTGACCCGACGCGAGGAAACGCCGCCCCAGCCCCGAAACCTCCCGCAGGCTGTCCGCCGCGTTGTCGGCATTCAGCCTAACGTTCCTGAAGTCGGTGACCACACCCTCGTTGTCCATCACCACCACGGGGATGGTGTTGTTCTCGTTGAGCACCTTCAGCACAAGGTTGAGGTCGGTGTTCTCGTCGGCGTTGTTGAGCGTGCGCATCGCCTCCGCCCACACCTCCATGCGGTTGCGCTCCTCCGTCTCCAGGTCGCTGATGAGATAGTGAGACACCACAAGCGACGCCACGGCAATAATCACTGCCGCAGCCACGAGCATCACTTTCACCTGCCTTATCCTGTCTGTCCACTGCATACTATATTACAACGTCGCGGCGGCATGAATATTGCACTTTTCAACCCATTAAATATTACGCTGGAAAACATGAAAAAGGAAAGAAATCTCTTTGAAATTCCGCCCGTTTGTATTATCTTTGCCACACCAAACAAGCATTTACGATTATGGCAGCAAAATATCCAGTAGGAATACAGACATTCGCGAACATCATCAACCAAGGAATGACTTACGTAGATAAGACAGACCTTGTCTATAAGTTGGCAAATGGTGCGCCGAGCAACTTCCTGAGCCGTCCGCGCCGTTTTGGCAAGTCGTTGCTCGTAACCACTCTTCAGGCTTATTTCGAAGGAAGAAAAGAGCTGTTCAAAGGGCTTGCCATCGAAAAATTGGAAAAAGAATGGGTGAAATACCCAGTGATACACCTCGACATGAGCCGGGGAAAATACTATAGCATCGAGAACCTGCATGGCGTGCTGAACATGATTCTCGGTATATGTGAGGAGCAATACAAGCTTGTGCCTAAAGATTTGCGCGACTACAGCGCCAGGCTCAATGCCATCATACGCACTGCCGTCCAACAGACAGGCAAGCAGGCCGTGGTACTCATCGACGAATATGACGCGCCTATGCTTGACAGCATTGCCGACGAGGCACGGCAAAGCCAAATACGCGACATCATGCGCGATTTCTTCAACCCTCTGAAAGCAAATGAAGGCATAGAGAGATTCGTTTTTCTCACTGGCATCACGAAGTTCTCGCAGCTGAGCATTTTCTCCGAGCTGAACAACATCACCAACATCAGCATGAAAGATGAGTATGCCGCCATTTGCGGAATAACCAAACAAGAAGTGCTTGACAACTTTGAGGAGGGCATAACGGCTCTTGCCGAGCATAACAACATGACTTTTGACGAAGCCGTGGAGCGACTTCGCCAGCAATATGACGGCTACCGCTTCTCAGCCCACGGACCCAACATCTACAATCCCTACAGTCTGCTTAACGCTTTCATGGACAGGGAGTTCCAAAACTACTGGTTCTCCACTGGCACCCCGACATTCCTGCTGGACTTGCTGAAAAAGAACAACATCCCCGTGACACAACTTGAGGGCATTGCGGCTTCGGCAGAAAGGTTCGACCAGCCTACAGAGAAGATTGGCGACCCAGTGCCAGTGCTTTACCAAAGTGGCTATATCACCATAAAAAGTTCCGAGGGGGGCATGTATCTGCTCGGCTTCCCCAACAACGAAGTTAGGGAGGGCTTCAACACGAGCCTGCTACGGTATATAGCCCCCAACTATATTGGCGAAAGGGACGCTTTTGCCTGGAATTTCCGCCAGGCAATGTATGCCGACGACATCGACACGGCAATGGAAGCCCTACAGGTGTTCCTCGCGGGCTTCCCATACGACATACACCTCAATCGCGAGAGCGACTTCCAGACCATTCTATACACTGTTTTCGAGACCCTCAACTTCACCATCCGCGCCGAGGCACGCACGGCGAGAGGACGTGTCGACATCCTCGTGCAGACCCCGACTTCCATCTTCGTAATGGAGCTGAAGATGGACAAGTCGCCCGACGAAGCCTTGCCGCAGATTGACGACCGCCGCTACGCCCTGCCTTGGAAACACGACGGCCGCCGCATCTTCAAGGTCGGCATCTGCTTCTCCATGAAAGAGAGGACGGTGACAGAATGGAAGTGGAAAGAGGAGACGTGATTTTGGAATACAATCCAAAACATTCCAAAAAACTTGGAATTTTGGAATACAATCCAAAATAAATATGCTATCTTTGCAACATGAACTGGAAACTGGAAAAGATAAGCAGACTAAACTATTGGAACGGCAACCGCCTTGAAGACGGCGAGCCACGTCCTTTTTATACGGGAAGAATAGAAAGCTATTTGGGCAGTCACCTTGTAAAAGTGCTGACTGGACAGCGGAGAACTGGAAAGAGCTTCATACTGCGCCAAATCATAGCCCATCTGCTCAACAACGGTGTGGAAGAACGGAATACACTATATGTGAGCTTGGAGTTCATGGATTTCTCATTCCTGGAAACAGGAGAGGACCTTTATGAACTTGTACAAGAGTATCTCAAAGAACTCCATCCAAAGGGCAAGGTGTATATTTTCTTTGATGAGATACACAACCTTCAAGGTTGGGAAAAGGTAGTGGATTCATTATCGCAAGACCCCGCCCGTGACTTTGAGGTATTCATAACTGGCAGCAACAGCAAAATGCTTTCAGGGGAATTGTCCACATGGCTTAGCGGACGATATATAGAGTTCGAGATTTTCCCGTTTTCTTTCCTCGAGTTTACAACTATCAACAAACTCGAAGTCAGCCGAAGCAGCCTTGCTGACTATCTGAGCTCAAGCGGATTGCCTGAGTTCCTGAACCTCAATGCAGATGAAGCGAAACACAACTACGTGGCATCCGTAAAAGACACCGTACTGTTGAGAGACATAGTAAGTCGCTACAAGGTTAAGGACGTAGGACTTTTGGAGAGACTGTTCGCATACTCCGTCAACAACTCCTCAAACCTGTTGTCTTACAAGAACATAGTTGATTTCTTGAAAGCAAACAGGGTGGCGACCAACTATGATACCGTCTCAGCGTACATGGGCTATCTGTGCAACAGCTTTCTGCTGCACAGATGCGAGAGATACAATATAAAGGACAAGAATACGCTTACTGGCACCGCAAAATACTACGCCAACGACCAGGCTTACCACAACTATCTCTACACTATCTACGGCTATGGCAACGGTTACCAGTTGGAGAACTATGTTTACCTGTCTCTCCGCCGCTATGGCTATGTCTGCTACGTAGGCAACTGGCAGGGGCATGAAGTGGACTTCGTGGCTCTGAAAGGAGACAAATGCCTTTACATTCAAGTAGCCTACATAATAGCCGATGAGGCAACAGCAAAGAGTGAATACGCTCCGCTACAGACCATACACGACAGCTACCCCAAGATGCTCGTCACGATGGACGACCTGCACATGAAGCCCATTGATGGCATAGAGCACGTGCAAGCATGGAAGCTGGAGGAACGCTTGGGGGCAATGGAATGATGAAGAAAGGCTGAAACTGAAAAACGACAATAAGATTTTATCAATTTATTTTTTAGCTATGGGACAATTTCTTTGCATAGGCATCTACACCAAAGTATGCGCAAGCCGGAAAGATGCAGAATATCAATACCACAGTATAGAAGAAAACCGTCGTTACATGGTGAAAAGCTTCAACTTAGACGAGAGCCTATACGACTTCCACGAAGATGAAGAGGACATATACTTCACCATAAAGCCCGAAGCATTGGCACATGACTTAGTACCTCTCCTGAAACGGTTCTATGCCATGAGATACAGCAAAAGCCACGAGCATGACAGTGGGGAGGCCTTGAAAGCAGTGGAGAGCTGCAAGGACGCTAACGCAATACAGGATTTGCTGAAGAATAAGACATTCCAAACTTTCCAAGAAGGCTTCCATTACGATTACGTCGAGGCTACACGCACTATTGGCGGAATGTTAGTCACCGTGAAGTCAATCATCCTCAGCCTTGATGGGAAAATAATAATGGAGTGCTATGGCGAACTGTTCCGCTTCTTCACACGGCTTATCCAAGAGAAACTCAGCGACATACCGCTGGCGAAAGCACTACGCGTATATATAGACGGATAAGGGCGTTTATTCAACAAGAGTATGACTTCGTCGTCAGCGAAAAACAGCAATGGAAGCAAGATGATTGCCAAAAGAAAAGGCCTTAGTCGCATGGACAGATTTCTCGTATACTTTTGTGTTTGGCAAAGTAAAACAATATTTTGCAAAGCAGCAACTATTTTTGCGATTATTTTTGCTTTCGAGCGGAAAAATGGAAGAATTATGTTATCTTTGCAACAAATCACACCACTATGGAATTGCAGGACAGATATATCAACCTCACGTCCGGCTTTGGCTTCAAGCGCATCTTCGGCACAGACATGAACAAGGACTTGCTCATTGATTTCCTCAATGCGTTGTTCAAGGGGCAACGTGAGGTGAAAGACGTGTCTTACAAGAACAACGAGCACCTCGGAAGCAACAATGACACACGGCGCGCCATATTCGACGTTTACTGCGAGGCGGTTGACGGGTCGAAGTTTATCGTGGAAATGCAGAACGCCTACCTGGAGTTCTACAAAGGCCGCTCTGTGTACTACTCCACATTCCCCATCAGCGAACAGGCGCAGAAAGGGGACTGGGACTATGAGTTGAAGCCAGTATATACCGTCAGAATACTAAACTTCGCATTCCCGCAGAACAGGGAAAACAAAAACGTGGTAAGCAAGGTGATGCTTGTGGATGTGGACACCAAGGAGTATTCTACGACAAGTTCGGCCTCTACTATGTCGAACTGGCCAACTTCGACCGTGACGAGCACCACCTTATCACTCTGCTCGACAAATGGCTCTTTGTTCTGAAAAATATGCAGTGTCTTATGGAATGCCCTGCGGCATTACAAGAGCGTGTGTTCAAAAACTTTTTGAGGCAGCCGAAATAGCCAAGTACACACCCGAAGAGCGCAAAGAATACGAGCAGAGCCAGAGGGCGTTCAACGATATAAAGATAGCTGTGGACACGGCTAAAAAAGAAGGAAGAGCCGAGGGTGAAAGGGAGAATGCCATAAAGACAGCCACCGCAATGAAACGTGACGGTATGCCCACTAACATCATCGCGAAATACACAGGGATGACGGCGGAGGAGATAGAAAGATTGTAATATCATTGATGAAAAAACAAGAAAAAATTTAGCCTTGCGGCATAACTTGCCTCATATACGACAAGGCTAAACCCATTTGTCTGATTTCCGAATTTATCTGTCCTCCTTCCTGTGCCTCGCTACGACCTCCCGCACGTCGCGGCGCACATTCTTGCGCACAGCGAACCACGACGGCATCTTCTTCAGCGTGGAGCGCACGGGCTGTACGTTGTAGGCCACAAGGACAATGAGGAACAGCACGCCGAAGATGCAGGTGATGCCGAAAATCCGCTTGATGGCAACCATCGTTATCTGCTGCATGTCCCATTGTATGCCTATCGCCGCCGAATCGGCGACATAGCGGCGTATGCCATAGCTGTAGATGCCGCTCATCACGGCTTCCACTGGACCGTTGCGCATGAAGCCGGAAATGGTGAGACCCATGAAGAAATGCTGAAACGGCATAAGCTCCTCGAGATAGATGGTGAGGGCGGTGAAGTAGATGGCATAGCCAAAGGCCCGCAGGATGAGCGGCAGATAAAGGCGTGCCACGGGCAGGTCGGGGGCGATGTAGAAATACATCATCACCTGATAGGCTACAAGCGCCACACCGCCAACGGTGAGCAGCCGCGTGTATTTCTGCCTCAACACCTTGCACCAATATAGCGTGAAGAGACAGCCCAACGCCGTGCCTATCCACCCGAGCAACTCAAGATGAGCCGTAGTGAACATGCTCCAATGTTCTATGCCTCCTGTAAATGCGTTCTGGAGCACTTTAGGCGTGGTGTTCATCCACTCTGCTATGAGGTAGAGCGCGAGAGTCGGCACCAATGTCTTGTATTGGAAAGCTTTCAGCGAGATGTAAGGATGGCGGATGTATGCCTCACGCCAAAGTGTCAGGGCGAGCGTTACGATGAAAAACGCCACGCCCATGCGCCATTCATAGCCGTCTATCCAGTTATAGTATTCTCCATATTCAAAGAGGAATACCACCTCCATCATCAGCGCCGACCATAACAGACAGCCAAGCCAATCCACGGAGATGAGCGGGAGCGGCTTCATCATGCGCCAGTTCTTGGTAAGCACGAACACAAGTAAGGCCACCAGGAGCATTAGCCCGATGACGAACCAGTTCATCATCTGCCAGTCCTGAAAGATGTACGTTATGGTAGGGGCGAGCCACCCTTGCAAATAGATGTCGCCCACGACGAAAATGTAGAGTATGGGAAAGAAGATTTGGAAGTCTCTCCCCGGAGCCATCCACAGCTGTATGTTGCTCGCACACTCGAAAGTGCCGCAAAGCTTGAAGAAACCCGCAAGAAACGACAAGGCGGCAAGCAACGGCACGCATGTGGTGTGCATGGCGAGGAAATTGCAGACGGCAATCACCAACGCGGCATTGATGAGAAGCTGGTGATTGGTGAAGCGGAACTTGAAGCGGAAGAGCAACGGGAACGGCATATTCACGCCAATGACGTTGCACAGCCCGATGAACATGACATCAGTCTCCATCAGCCCTGTAGAGCCTGTGATGGATGAGGCGGCACCCAAGTAGATGCATCCCGTCAGCTGAAAAAACAGCAGGAACACCAGATAAATCCACGGGCGTATTGGTTTTGGCACTCCATCCCGATACATCGGCATCGAGAATGGGCCGGCAGGTATAGGTCCTGGCATAGCCTTAATAGTAATTAATAATTGACCTTCACCTCGACGTTAAGGCCGTCGATAAGGCGTTTCACGTCATCTGCCTTGTTGTCCTTGGAAAGCTCAATGCGTACGGGCACGCGCTGCTCCACCTTGACGAAGTTGCCCGTGGCATTGTCAACTGGAACGCCGCTGTAGCCTACGCCCGTGGCCGGGCTTACGCTTTTCACACGCCCATGATACGTCACGCCAGGAATGGCATCGGCGGTGAAAGTTACTTCCTCTCCCACTTTCACCTTGTCCATTTGTGTCTCACGGTAGTTGGCTATGACCCACACCTCGCCCATGTCAACCATCGACACAAGGAACTGTCCGGGCTGCACCAGCTGTCCTACATAGATGCCCTTGCGACCCATATAGCCGTCGCACGGCGCCGTGATGACAGTATAGCCCAAGTTGAGACGTGCAAGGTCAAGGGCAGCCTGCGCCACGCTCTCGCCAGCCGACTGCTGGCCAAGATAGTGGCGTTGCTGGTCGGTTACGGTGGACGTTGCCTGACGTGAGGCCGACGCCTGGTCATAACGTGCCTTTGCGGCCTGGTAGCGCGAGGCTGCCTCCTCATAGCGGGTCTTCTGGTCGTCATACTGCTGCCGGGTGACGGCATCCTTTTGCAAAAGCGCACCATAGCGCACATAGTCCTTTCTGGCATTCTCCATAGCCAACCGCATCTCCTCGATGCCCGCGCTCGCCACACGCATGCTCTCGCTCGCCACACGCACGTTGCTCCTTGTAGTTGTTATGCTGGCTGTTGCGGCATCCACGCCCGAACGCGACCCGCGCACGTTGGCCTCGGCCTGTGCCAAAGCCAGACGATACTCGGCATCCTCCAGAATGACAAGGGTGTCGCCACGGTGGACATACTGGAACTCCTCAAAACGTATCTCTTTGATAAAACCCTGCACACGGGTGTTGACAGGTGTAAGGTTGCGGTGAGCCATCGCGTTGTCCGTGTACTCGTAGCGGCCAATATGCACGAAGCGGCTGCAAATGTAAATGAGACCTGCCGCAAGTATGAGTATCACAATGCCGTTGCAAAGCCTCTTTATTTGTTTCTTGTTCATAATTCTCCTGCTATATACATCATTTTATAATATGCGTAAGCTATGTTTATCCTTGCGTCCACCTCGGCAAGCTCTGCGTCGAGGCGCATGTTGCTCGCGTCTATCATGTCGGTAACGAGGGCAAGCTGGTTGGCGTAACGGTCATTGACCAAGTCGAAGTTCTGCCGTGCCAGCTCCACGCTCTTCTGCTGTGTCTGAAGCTCAACGTAGCTTTGCTGGTAATCTGTCCATGCGGCCTTCATCTGGTTGTTCACTTGCTCACGTGCCACCGCTGCCTGCTCCTCCGCCTGGCGCGACACCATCTTGGCTTGCCGAAGCTTCTTGTTACTCTTGAACAGCGAAGAGACAGGATATGTCACGCCCACGCCGACATACCACACGTTGAGATTCTTGTTGATTGGCGGCAGTTCAAAGGTTATTGGACCGTTGAAATTGTTCTCTGCCACAATAGCCACTTTAGGCAGCATCTCGCTCCTCGCCAAACGCACCTGCTGCTCGGCCACCTGCTTGTCTATACTGGCAATGCGGATAACTTGGCTCGACTCCGTGGCATTATTCTGCCACGTCGATTCCGCGCCACGGCTGAACACCTTGTCGGCGACATTCTCCGTAGGAACAATGGAGTCGGTCGAGGCAAGACCGAGGGCAGCACACAGCTGGTGGTTGATAATGGCACGCTGGTTTCTCAGCTTTGTCAGGTTAAGCTTCAATGTCTCCATCTGCAGCTCATAGCGGGTAATGTCGTTCCTCAACGCCATTCCCTGGCGATGCCGCTCCTCAATGTCGCTTATTATCTTTCTGGTAAGTTCTATATTGCTGCTTACGACCTTCTCCCTATTGGCAATCTTCTCCAGGTCAAGGTATTCGCCAAGGGCAAAGAAACGCTGCTGCTGCCTTGTGAGTTCGGTTGCCACACCTGCCTTCTCCAAACCAAGCTCTGACAACCTTATGCCCGACGACAGCGCACCGCCACTATACACCGTCTGGCGCACGTCCAATACAAACTGGTTGCCGAAATGTGGCGAGTGCAACCCATGAACATCGCCGAAATGCCTGTCCATCAGCAACACATTACCATTGTAGCTTGCCGACAATCCTGCGTTTATGTCAGGCAAGCGTTGGCTTTTCGAGGCTGCCACGTCATGCCTCGCAGCTTCCACAGCACTTTTGCTGACACGAAGGCTGTTGTTGTTTTTGTCTATCAAACTGAATAGGTCCTTGATGTCCAATGGTCTTGCCGTTTGCGCGGACGCACTGGGACAGCAGGCTGAGGCAAATAATGCCATAGCCATTATAAAGTGTTTATTCATATCTTGTCTTGTAAGATTGCGAGCGTTATCCTCTAAATCCGAATGCAAAGGTACGGCGTTTCTTGGCAAATGCCGTTAATATAAAATCACATTGTTTTGACAAAATGGGAACAATATACGGATAATTTTGTAATTTTGCACGGCAAAGAGGAATAAGGCAACATGGAAACCAAGTTTGTGCGCATCAACGCCAATAACATGAGCATGGAGGAACAAGTCATCAGGCATGGTGCCATGATGCTGTGCTTGGAAGGCACGGCAAAAGTTCAAATTAATTTCAGCAACTGGGAGCTTTCCCAAAACAGCTTCATCATTTTCTATCCTGGAGATATTGTCTTGTGGGAAAAAGTGAGCGGCGACTTCATGGCTAACGCACTGCGCTATACGCCGGAATTGCTGAGGACTGCGAGCATGAACATAGAGCATGAAATCTACCGTGAGCTGCGCGATGACAGGATATGCAGCAATCCACAACTCATACAAGGTGTCGTGAAAAGCATGTTCAAGATATTCAACTTCTATTTCGGCGACCCCTACACTCCTTCCATAGACCGTATCGCTACCCTGCAAGTGCAGTCGTTCTTCATTGGTTTTGCTGACTACATGCGCTACAACCCCGCCAGCCCGCACAGCCAGGGCAAGGACTCCAAACGCAACCAACAGTTGTTCGCAGAGTTCATGCGGCTCATTGAGGAACATTATCACGAGGGCTTCGAAGTCATATACTATGCAAGACTTATGAACATTAGCCGAAAATATCTCGGCCATGTCTCTATGGAGCATACTGGGCTCACTGCAAAACACATCATCGACGAATATCGCATACAGCAGCTGAAACTGGCACTAAGCACAACAACCAAAAGCTTAAAGGAGATTACAAACGATTTCCATTTCCCCGACCAAGCGTCTTTCACACGTTATTTTAAGGCTCACACTGGCAAAAGCCCGAAAGATTATAGGAAATAATTACATAAGGACAAGACCTTATATACTCCAGACAACCAAAGGTTTTATTCTGTTTTACCGGTCTTTGTTGAATTCCCTCCTCACTTACGGAGAGACGAAAAAAGGGCCGTGGGGACAGCAATGTCCCCACGGCCCTGCCCTGAAAGAAGGCGGCTTCCTACTCTCCCGCATTGCAT
>CAZTUD010000090.1:0-10347 GCA_964616945.1 uncultured Prevotella sp.
AACCTTACCCTCCACGAGCGTTATGGCCACGGCCTCACCGTCGCGGTGGCGCACGTTGAACTGCGTGCCGAGCACCGTGGCACTTGCGCCGCCGCACTTCACCACGAATGGGTGGCTTGCGTCGCGGGTCACCTTGAAGTAGGCCTCGCCCTTGAGCAGCGTCACCTCCCTTTCCTTATACAGGAACCTCACGGGATATTGCAGGCTGCTATTGGCGTTGAGGTAAACCTCACTGCCGTCCGACAGGCGTATGATGAACGTGCGCCCGCCGGGGATGCTTATCACCTGAGCCTCGGCTGTGGCGGAGCTGTTGCCGGCGGCTCGCTCATAGCTTATGCTGTTGCCTTTCACGGTAATGTTCTTGTCGCCTGCTTTTATGGTAACCTGCTGTGTCGCCGCCGATGCCTCGTAAACGACGTTCGGAGATTTGGATTTGGGAGTTGAGGATTGGGCGTTTGGAGTTGAGGATTGAGAAATAAATTCAGAATTTTGAATTTTGAATTTTGAATTGACTACTGGCCACATCATTATCAGTGCCGCCAATCCTGCGGCCACGGCTATTGCCGCCGACATGTAGGCCGTGTGCAACCAGTGTCTTGGACGGTGGCTTCCATAAGCGGTTGCGGCCTCCATTTTGCCGTCCTGTGATGGCGCGGCCTGGTGGCGGGCTTGGAACGCCGCAAGCTCGCCATTGACATCAATCTGCGGCATGTTCTCCGTTTGTCGCAGCACGGCGACCATGTCATCTATCAGGCGGCAGTCGTCGGCCAGCCTGCTGTCATGGGTCATGGCGGCGGTCTGGTCGGGGCTGGCGGCACGCGGGTCTTCCATTATGCCCAATGCCGCCATTTCCTCTTGGCTTATGTTTATGTTCTCGTCTTTAGTCATGGTCTTCATTAATGGTTTACGGTCTGGCTTGCTGTTTGGTCACCTTCCCTCGTTACCTCCTGGCGTATAAAGCGCAGGGCTTTAACAATATTTTTGTGTATTGCCGACACCGAGACGTTCAGCTCGTCGGCCACTTCCTTGTATTTCTTTTTCTTCAGGTAGCATTCTGTCAGTATGCTGCGGGCGTAGGGCGTCAGCTTCTGCATGGCGGCCTCTATGCGCTGCATGCGCTCTTCCCGCTCGCTTGCGCCGTCGTCATGCTCCAGCGGGCTGGTTATGATTTGTGTGTAAGCTATGTAGTTTTTCTGCACTTGTTGCTTCCGAAGGTAGTCCACGCACTTTGTGCGCAGCATCCGCCATAGGTAGGGCCTTACGTCATCGCTCCCGAAAGTGCCAATGTTTCCCCAGTAATATTCAAACAACGTGTTCACGATGTCCTTTGAGCTTTCAGCATCGCCCACGCGCTGGCATGCGAAGTAGAAAAACTTCGCGTACATCTCGCGGTAGGTGCTGTTGAAAGTCTCGGTGGGTGTCATGGCTGCAAATTTACACAATATTTAATTAAAATGTACCCATTGGAAAGGAAAAAACAGTGGGAAAGCAGAAAATAATTAGTATTAATTAGTAACTTTGCCAGATGAAAACAGAAATAGAAGAATGAGCACGATTATTTATCCAAGTCCGATATATGGACCAGTCCATAGCCGCCGTCTCGGCCTGAGCCTTGGCATAAACCTCATGCCGGGCGACGGCAAGATTTGCACGTTCGACTGCCTTTATTGCGAGTGCGGCTTCAATGCCGACCACCGCACGCACACGCCTTATCCCATGCGTGGAGCAGTGGCGATAGCATTGGAAAAACAGTTAGTGAAGATGCACGACGACGGCGAGCACCCTGACGTGCTGACGTTTGCGGGCAACGGCGAGCCCACGGGCAATCCTTATTTCCCCGAGATAATAGACGACACGATACGCTTGCGCGACCGTTGGTGTCCGAAGGCGAAAATAAGCGTGCTGAGCAACTCCACGTTCACGGGGCGAGAGAAAGTACGGCAGGCGTTGCTGAAAGTTGACAACAACATATTGAAGCTCGACACCGTTGACCCCGACTACATACGGCGTGTGGACCGCCCGACGCAGCCAACATACGATGTGAGGAAAATAATAGAAAATTTGAAGTGGTTTCATGGCCATGTCATCATACAAACAATGTTCATGAAAGGCGACGGCACCGACAATACGGGTAACGAGTATGTGCTGCCGTGGCTCGATGCCGTAAAGGACATTGCGCCCGAAGAGGTGATGGTTTACACCATCGACAGGGAGACTCCTGACAGCAAGCTGCTCAAGGCAACCCATGAGGAGCTTGACAGAATAAAAAAACTTGTAGAGGCGGCAGGCATACCTTGTACGGCATCTTACTGATGATGCCGCACAAGGCTTTGCGCCGTAAGAAGAGGTTATCTCACGCTTGGCGTAATGCGCAGCGTGTAGCTTAGTGTGCCGCTCGTGGGACATTGGTACTGCGGCAGTGCCCAGTCGCCGCCGCACGACTCGTTGCCAAGACCGCGCTGGTAGGCATCGAAGTGGGCATGGATGCCCGCGCTGCGCATGAGGTCATACCAGTGTAGGGGCTTGGCCCACATGTGCTGTCCTTGCTTGCACCATGCCGATTCGTCGTAGTGCGACAGCGAGAAGCCTACGCCGGCGTTGACCACGGAGCTGTCGCTTATGGCGCAGTCGGAGGCCTTGATGCCGAGTTGTAGGCCGTTGTTGTTCTTGAGCAGCAGCTCGCGCAGGCCAGTGTGGTCGCCGTTGGTCTCGGGGTGTGTCTGCTCGTCAATCAAGCCGTCAACGGTAGTGGCATAGCGGCCAACGAGCGAGCCTGTCATGCGGTCAACATAGTTTGACAAAGGTCCGCGGCCGTAATATTCCACATTGTCAAATCCGCTTGCAAACTGGCAGCCGAGGCCTATGCGGTAGGTAGCTCCAGTGGGGGAGAAGCTGACGGCCATGTTGACCGTGGCATCGGGATAAATGGTGTAATCGATGGTGTAAGAACAGTTTTCGCCGCTGCCGCTTGTGCTGATGGTGGCGTTGCCGCCGACTTTTGCCAACGGGCTTGTCACTTCTGGTGTGCCGCCCACGTTGTAGAAGGCTATGTTGTTGTGGAAGCGGTCGTTGTCGATGCAGCGGTTGCCGTTGAAGTTGAAGCCGTCGGCCATGATGCTCTTGCCGTCGAACGTCCAGTGGCTTATCTTGCCGTTGGCGAAACATATTGTGAAGGCCTTGCCCTCGGCCGTGGTGCCGCTCACGGTGTTGCCGCTCACGGCGAGCGTGCCGCCGTTGGCCGTGTGGACGCCGAGTGGCGGGCAGTTGGTCAAGGCAAACTGCTCCTCGGCCACAACGTGGCCTGCCGGAGCCCACATTGTGGCCTCTTTCAGCGTAAGGCGGAAGTGGATGAGGTATTCGGCATTGTTGCCGACGTTGTAGTTTATGATGGCCGTGCCCTTTGAGCCGGCTGCGACGTGACCTGTCTGCAGATAGCCTTCCTTTACTATGTGGCCGTCTTTGGTGATACGGTAAGACAGGTTGTAGCCGTTCAGGTCAATGAAGCTGTTGTTGTTGCTTACGGTGAGGGTTTTACTTGTTTTGTCGAAGCTGAACTTGACGTTCGAATAAACTTGCTTCACTTCGGCAAGCTTGCTTGTCCACGCGCGGTCGGGCGTTACGATGCCGTTGTCCATGAAGTTACCCTGGAAGCCGCCCGAGGCTCCGTTGTCCGTCGTGTTGTAGTCGTAGCCCGCCGTCCAAAGGTGGAAGCCGTTTAGCTTTCTTTGTCCTTTCGTGAGCAACGCCGGGTTGTAGATGGCCTGGTCGACCCAGTCCCAGATGCAGCCGCCGATGATGGCGGTGTTGCTGTCGCTCTCAATTATGTCCCAATAGTCGCGCAGGTTGCCCACGGCCTGCCCCATGGCGTGGGCGTATTCCGTGAATATCATCGGGCGGCTCTTGCCGTAAAAGTTGCCGCCCACGGCTTTTCGTGTGTCGGCTATTGTAGGATACATTTTTGAGTCAATGTCAGTGTAATCGGTCGCGTCCCAGCCCCAGGGACTGTTGTGTACGAGTCTCGTGGCGTCGGTCTGCTTGCACCAATGGTAAATGTCCTTGAAGTTTGCGCCGTCGCCGCTCTCGTTGCCGAGGCTCCAGAACACGATGCTCGGATGGTTGTGGTCGCGAAGCACCATGCTCTGCACTCGGTCCTGCATGGCGGCCTTGTACAGTGGGCTGCTTGAAACGGTGGTTCCCAATGCGTGGCACTCAACGTCGGCCTCGTCCATGACATAAAGGCCGAAAGCGTCGAACATGGCGTACATTTTTGGTTGGCGTGGATAATGCGACGTGCGCACCGTGTTGACGTTGGCCTGCTTCATCATTGTTACGTCCTTGAGCATTGTTTCCACGTCTATGGCACGGCCATATTCTGGATGCGTGTCCTGTGTGTTCACACCCTTGAAGTAGATGCGCCTGCCGTTTATGTAAACCAGGTTGCCCTGCTTGGTAATCGTGCGGAAGCCGAATTTGGTTGAATAAGCCATCTCTTCCTTGTTACCGTCTTTCTGCGAAATCTCTATGGTGTACAGATAAGGATTTTCGGCGTTCCACGTTCGCAGGCCGCTGAGTTTGAACTCCAGCGTGCCCGTGGCCGTCGCCGACCCGCTGTATTTGTAGGTTTGTTTTGCCACTTGGTTGCCGTCGGCGTCGCGCAGCGTCACGTCGATGACTTTGCGTGCCTTGGCCTTGTTGCGGTTGTCTATGGTCAGGCCTACGGTCATGGTGCCTGCCGTACCGTCGCTTTTCGACGCAGCGTAGGTTATGGCGTGGTCGCGCACTGCCACTTTCGGCGTGGCGTAGAGGTAAACGTCGCGGTGGATGCCGCCGAGCCGCCACATGTCCTGTCCCTCGAGGTAGCTGCCGTCGCTCCAGCGATAGACGCGCACGGAGAGCTGGTTCTCGCCCGTGGTGACGAAGTCGGTGATGTCAAACTCGGCATCGGTGTTGCTGCCCTTGCTGAAACCCACATACGAGCCGTTGACCCACACCACGCCAGCCGAATAGAGGCCGTCGAAGTGGAGGAATACGCGCTTCTTCTCCCAGCCCTTGGGCAGGGTGAACGTCGTGCGGTAGAAGCCCGTGGCGTTGTGGTCCTGCACGTTGTGGCCGTCCACCTGCGTGTTGGCGTCGCCGAGCGCAATGTCGTTGTGCTCGGAGGGCGTAATGAACGGGTAGCCCACGTTGGTGTAAACGGGTTTGCCGTAGCCCGCCATCTCCCACGACAGCGGCACGCGAATGTCCGCCCACGAGCTGTCGTCGAAGTTCTTGGCCTGGTATTCGCTCACGCCAGGTTTGCCAGGCGTGCCAGGGGTGTACTTGAACTTCCACTGCCCGTTGAGCAGCAGGTAGTTGCCACTTTTGGGCGTGAGCCACGGCTTGTCGTAATAATCGGCATCGTCACGCATTTCTTGTGTTGAGGCGTAAGGAATGTAGGTGGCGTGGGCTTCTTCCTTATGGTCGCCGAGTTTGGTCGGCGTGCTTATCCAACCGACGTTGAGCGAGCCGTGGTTGGACTTGAATGAATGTTTGCCGACGGCGGATGCCGTAGCTGCCCCAAAGTCTGCAAAGGGCAGTAGGGCAGCGACGAACATGAGAATGGATTTTGTGTAGTGTCTCATTTCTTGGTGTTATGGTTAAGTTAATTAAAAAAGGCTTGGAGTTTATTTGTCCGGGCGGAAGGGATTGGTCATATTGTAAGTGCGCTGTAGTTCCGCTGGCGGTATGGTGGCCTCCACGAGTTTTTGGGCAAATGGAATCATGGTCTTCGCCTCTGGCGTGCGCAGGAACTTCGGGTCGAGGCACCACGTGCCGAGACGCAGTCGGTCGAGACCGTCGGCATCTTTAAAGTCGCGGTAAACCTCAAGCCACGACTCGCGCTCGCTTTCCGTCTTGGTTTGCTGCCTTATGTAGTCTTCGCCTACTTCGTCGTCGCGGTCGTGATACCATATCGCGACGCAGGCTTCGGGGAGGGGGACAAAGCTTTGAGCTTTGAGCTTTGAGCTTTGAGCTTTGAGGGTTGAGGGTTGAGAATTGAGGTTTAATTTTGAATTTTGAATTTTGAATTGGAAAGTGGCATAATGCTCGGCTGCACGTGCGCCGTGACCAGTGTCAAGGTAGTTGTCCTTGCGCCGTGTGTCGTGGAAAATGGAGGCATGGGCAAGGGCGAGCATTTGGCGGTCGGTGGCGTGGCGGGCCTCGCCAATGCGTAGGGCGTGCATCAGCACCCGCTCGCAATGGCCTTGCGTGTGGATGTCGAGGTCGCCGGGTATCTGCCAGAAGTCAACGTTGTCTTCCATGAATTTTATCCACGTGAGAAACATCTTGCGCACTCGTTGCGGCTGCTCGTCTATTATTTCCTTTGGAGTATTCATAATGTTTGTCTTTGTTTATTCGTAAACTTCGTCAATGCCGAGGTTGCCTCCCACCTCGTCCACGTCATTGCCGCATGGGTCGAAGTCCTCTGGCACGTCGAACGTGGCTAATGAGTCGTAGGGCAGTGAGTGGTTGCGGTAAACTTTCTTCATGTAGTAGGCCCACACTGGCAGTGCCATCGTCGCGCCTTGGCCCATGCGCATGGAGTCGAAGTGTATGTCGCGGTCTTCGCCGCCCACCCACACGCCGCTCACGAGCTGTGGTGTGAAGCCTATGAACCAAGCATCGCTGTTGTTGTTGGTGGTGCCAGTCTTGCCGCCAATCTCGCCTTCCATGTTGTACTTGAAGCGCAGCCTGCCGGCGGTGCCCTCATCGACGACTGCCATAAGCTCGACGAGCATCTTGTAGGCCGACTCCGAGTTGATGACCTCGCTCATGCGCGGCTCAAACTTCGCCACCACGTTGCCCTCACTGTCCTCAATGCGCGTTACGAACATCGGGGCAATGCGTATGCCGTTGTTGGCGAACGTGGTGTACGCGCTCACCATCTCGCCCACCGTAACCTCGCAGGGGCCGAGGCATAGCGACATGGAGGGATAAATGTCGGGATTGTTGATGCCGAACTTGTGGAGCATTGAGACGAATTGGCGCGGGTTGAGGCGCGACATGAGGTAGGCCGAAATCCAGTTGTTCGACTGGGCGAGTCCCCATTTCAGGGTAACCATCTGCCCGTAGCGGCGACGGCTGGAGTTGCGCGGTGTCCACGGGCGGCCACCCACCATGTAGGTGTGCTGCACGTTGGGAGCGCGGTCGCAAGGCGATGCCCCGTTCTCCATTGCGAGGCTGTAGAGGAACGGCTTTATGGTTGAGCCCACCTGCCGGCGACCGTTCATCACCATGTCGTACTGGAAGTGGGCAAAGTCGAGCCCGCCCACGTAGGCTTTCACTTGCCCTGTGTGCGTGTCCATCGACATGAAGCCAGCTCGCAGGAACGATTTGTAATAGCGTATGGAGTCGATGGGTGTCATAGTGGTGTCTATTTCACCGTGGTAGGTGAAGACGGTCATGTCGGTGGGCGTGTGGAAGGCGCGGTGAATTTCGTCCTGCGACGCTCCTGCCTCTTTCATCTTTATGTAGCGTTCGCTTTGTTGCACTGCGCGCGCCATTATCTGGTTCACCTGCTTGTCGGTCAGCTTGCCGCTGAATGGTGCGCTCGGTTTGTTGGCGTTCTCCTTGTCGAATGCTGGCTGCAAGTAGCGGGCCACGTGGCCGTAAACCGCCTCTTCGGCATATTGCTGCATCCGCGAGTCGATGGTGGTGTAGATTTTCAACCCGTCGGTGTAGATGTTGTAGAACGAGCCGTCGCGCTTGGTGTGCTTCTTGCACCATCCGCATAGCGGGTCTTGGGCAAAGGCTATAGAGTCGATGACGAACTGCCGCCTGTTCCACGACGGATAGTCGCCGCGCTCAGGTTTGTCCATCATCATGTACTGCCGCAGGAACTCTCGGAAATACACCGCCGTGCCGTCTTTGTGGTCAGCGCGGTGGAAGTGCAGCTCCACGGGCTGCGCCGCATACACCAGGTATTCGCCGTGGCTCAGGTAGCCGGCTTTCTCCATCTGCGCCAGCACCACGTTGCGGCGTTCGCGGGCGCGTTCGGGGTAGCGCACAGGGTTGAAGAGCGACGGGTTCTTGCACAGCCCCACGAGCATGGCGGCCTCGTTGACCGTGAGGTCGGCGGGCTCCTTATTAAAATATGTGTTGGCCGCCGTCTTTATGCCAGCCGCCCCGTGTAGGAAGTCGAAATAGTTGAGATACAGCGCGATGATTTCCTCCTTTGTGTAGAGCCTCTCGAGCTTTATTGCCGTTACCCACTCTATGGGTTTCTGAAGCATGCGCTCGGAGGTGGTTTTTGCCGGATGCTCCGTGTAGAGCTGCTTGGCGAGTTGCTGGGTTATGGTGCTTCCCCCTCCCGCGCTGGCCTGGCCCATTATGCCGCGCTTCACTATGGCACGCCCCAGTGCTATGAAGTCGATGCCCGAGTGGTCGTAGAAGCGCACGTCCTCGGTGGCGACGAGAGCCTGCACGAGGTAGGGCGAGAGCTTGTTGTAGCTCACGGGTATGCGGTTGGCCTTGTCGGCGTTGTAGGTGCCGATAATCTTGCCGTCAGCGGAGAACACCTGCGAGGCGGTCTTGGATATGGGGTTCTGCAGGTTGTCGATGTCGGGCGAATAGCCTATCACGCCAAACCATATCAGGAAAAATATGACGAACGCTATGGCCACGCACGTTGCGAGCAGCAGCCAAAGGGTCTTTATGAACTTCTTTCTCATCGGTAGCTGTCTGTAAAATCGCTGTTATAAAAATATTTTCTGCAAAAATAACACTTTTCTTGCTAAATACCGCTTGCTTGTGGAAAATAATGCTTAACTTAGCAAACGATTTCCAACCAACCAATATAGATTAATGGAAAAGCACAATTTTGTCACGATTGCCGACCTCGACAAAGACCAGCTTCTCTACCTTTTGACTATGGCGGAGGAGTTTGAGCGTCATCCCAACCGTGAGTTGCTGAAAGGAAAGGTTGTAGCCACACTTTTCTTTGAGCCTTCTACCCGAACACAACTAAGTTTTCAGACTGCCGCCAACCGCCTCGGGGCGCGTGTCATCGGCTTCAGCGATGCCAAGACATCAAGCACTACGAAAGGCGAGACTCTGAAAGACACCATACTGATGGTCTCCAACTATGCCGACATCATCGTGATGCGCCACTTCATAGAGGGTGCGGCGCAATATGCCTCGGAGGTGGCTCCCGTGCCGATAGTGAACGCGGGCGACGGCGCACATATGCACCCGTCGCAGTGCCTCCTTGACCTTTATTCCATCTACAAGACGCAAGGCACGCTTGAGAACCTCAACATCTATCTCGTGGGTGACCTGCGCTATGGGCGTACGGTGCATTCGCTCATCATGGCGATGCGACACTTCAGCCCCACTTTCCACTTCATAGCCCCCGACGAGCTTGCCATGCCGCAGGAATACAAGGACTATTGCCTCGACCACGGCATAAACTATGTGGAACACTCGCAATTTACCGAGGATGAGATTGCCGATGCCGACATACTCTACATGACGCGCGTGCAGAAGGAGCGTTTCTCCGACCTCATGGAATATGAGCGAGTGAAGAATGTCTATATCCTGCGTGCCTCGATGCTCAAGAACGCCAAGCCCAACATGAAGATTCTGCATCCGCTGCCGCGTGTGAACGAGATTGCCTACGACGTTGACGACAACTCGCACGCCTACTACATACAGCAGGCCAAGAACGGGCTTTACGCCCGTGAGGCCATCTACTGCCACTGCCTTGGAATAAGCCTTGACGACGTGAGAAATGACAAAACGATAATTTGA
Source organism: uncultured Prevotella sp. (assembly GCA_964616945.1). Classification (GTDB taxonomy): domain Bacteria; phylum Bacteroidota; class Bacteroidia; order Bacteroidales; family Bacteroidaceae; genus Prevotella. Next base: position 9,787 of record CAZTUD010000090.1, read on the forward strand.
CAATGGGAAAGAAAGAACTTCAGGTGGCGGCCATTGAGAACGGCACTGTCATCGACCATATACCAGCGAGGAAAACCTATCAAGTGGTGCGGCTGCTCAATCTTGAGAAGCTGCCGCAGCCCGTCACCATTGGTTTCAACCTGCCGTCGAGCAAGCTTGGACGGAAGGGCATAATAAAAATTGCCGACAAGTTTTTCAGCGACGAGGAGATAAACCGCCTCTCGGTGGTGGCTCCGAACATCGTGCTGAACATTATCCGCGGCTATGAGGTCGTGGAGAAACGCAGGGTGGAGACGCCCGACGTACTGCGCGGCATCATAAAGTGCAACAACCCAAAGTGCATCTCCAACAACGAGCCTATGCGCACGTGGTTCAACGTGGTTGACAAGGAGCGCGGCATTGTCAAGTGCCATTATTGTGACAAGGAACAGCACATCGACGAGGTGAAGCTATGCTGAATGGCTGGAGTTAAGTAAGCCGCTGCATTGCAACGGTGTGCAGGAGTTAAATACATTGCCGCTCGCGGCAATAATAAAATAACAAAAACAAAAGCAAAATGCA
>CAZTUD010000091.1:0-10306 GCA_964616945.1 uncultured Prevotella sp.
GTGCATGGCGTCATGGTGAGCATAGAAGACACCATCAAGGGCTTCAACGCCATACTCGACGGCGAGGTGGACGACCTGCCGGAGCAGGCCTTCATGAATGTCGGCACCATCGAGGATGCCATTGCCAAGGGCAAGAAGCTCATGGAGGCAGCAAAGGGATAGACAGTTATGTTGAAATTGAAAATCATATCACCTGAAAAGGTCATCTACGACGGTGAGGTGGAGAGCGTAACTGTGCCAGGTACGCTGGGCAGTTTTGAGATACTCAACAACCACGCTCCCATAATTTCGTCGCTCACAGATGGCAAGGTCGAATACGTTGCCAAGGATGGCTCCCACAGTGTAGATGTAGAGGGTGGCTTTGTTGAAGTAAAGAAAAACGAGGTCAGTCTTTGCGTCGAGATGGGATAGTGCAGCAGCAAGTCGGCGAATGGCATGGAAGTAAAACGAGTTCGTAAGATAGGGCTGTGGCTCATCATTGGTGCCGCACTCATCGTGTTGCTTGGCGTGAACGTCATGGGCAAGGCTTATTTGGCAGAGACAGTGTCAATGGTTGCCCTGATAGTCCTGATTGCGTGGATAGTGGCGATGGCTGTATGGTCTCTGCTCCGACGATAGTATTCTGTGCGGTTGTATTCGCGCTTTTGGGCTGTGGATGGGTCAAGGGCTACGACCTCGTGAAGGGCAAAGCTCCGCAGATGCTTGCCAAGTTTTATCTTGCATACGCTGTGTTCAGAGTGCTTGCTGTGCTTGTTCTTGCGAGCGTTTACATCTTCTTCCTCTCGGACAGTGTGGCTGAGTCGAAGGCCTTTGTGGCAATGCTATTCGTCATGTATGCTGTTATGATGGCTTTGACGTTGAAAATGAAACATTAAAAAGGTCTTGGTCAAATGAGACATTTTAGACAAATATTATGCTTGATGATGACGCTTCTGCTGTCATTTCCCGCCTTTGCCGAGGAGGGAGACGGCGGCAAGCTCAACACGTCGCAGATAGTGGTGGGGCATATCAAGGACTCCTATGAATGGCACGTGACCAATATTGGCAAGAAAAGCATTATCATCAATCTGCCTGTCATAGTGAAAAGTTCCACGGGATGGCACGTGTTCAGCACTGCGAGGTTCGCTGAGGAAGCTGACGCAAAGGGCTACCGGACGGGACCATTCAACCTTGCCATTGCCACCGTGGGCGACCATGCGGGCAAGATAGTGGAGCTGCAAGGCGGCAATGAGGTGCTTCCGTTCGACATCTCGATAACGAAGACGGTGGCGGTGTTGTTCATCGACGCAATCATCCTGCTGTGCATCATCCTCATTCCTGCGCGCTGGTATCGCAACCGTAAGCCGAGCGACAAGGCTCCCGGCGGTTTCACTGGATTTGTGGAGATGCTCGTATCGTGGGTGGAGGACAATATCATCAAGTCGGGTGTTGGGGAAGGTTATGAGAAGTATTCGCCATATCTCCTCACATGCTTCTTCTTTATCCTCGTATGTAACTTTATGGGTGTGATGCCTTTTCCGCCGGGTGGTGGCAACTTGACAGGCAACATTGCCTGCACGTTCTTCCTCGCCCTCTGCACGTTCGTCATCACACAGTTCAGTGGCACTAAGCACTATTGGAAAGACATCTTCTGGCCCGACGTGCCAATGGCGTTGAAATGTCCTGTGCCTTTGATTCCGTTCATTGAGTTCATTGGCATTTTCACAAAGCCGTTTGCGTTGATGATTCGACTTTTCGCCAACATGATGGCAGGGCACGCCATTGCGCTGTCGTTGACGTGCATCATCTTTGTGGTTGCCACGATGGGCATTGGCGTTGCCATAGGCATGTCTACTCTGAGCGTGCTGATGAGCATTTTCATGATGTGTCTCGAGTTCCTTGTCTGCTTCATTCAGGCAATGGTGTTCACAATGCTCAGTTCGATATTCATCGGGCTTGCACGAGCTAAAGAATAAATAACAAATAATAACAATAAAAACATTACAACTATGATTTCAGCATTATTATTACAAGCCGCAGCAGCTGGCATCGCAAAGTTAGGCGCAGGTGTAGGCGCAGGTCTCGCAGCCATTGGCGCAGGTATTGGTATTGGCCGCATTGGTGGCCAAGCTATGGACGCCATGGCACGCCAGCCGGAGGTGATGAGCAAAATCTTCACTAACATGATTGTTGCCGCCGCTCTTATCGAGGGTGTCGCCCTTTTCGCTGTGGTTGTGGCGTTCCTCTGTATCTAATTCGTAACCACATTAATTACTGCGTATGGATTTATTAATGCCAAGTACGGGCTTGCTCTTTTGGATGACACTCGTCTTCCTGATTGTGCTTGCCATATTGTGGAAATGGGGTTTCCCTGCCATCACCAAGATGGTACGCGACCGCCAGGCCTACATCAACGACAGCCTTCAGAAAGCCCACGAGGCCAATGAGAAGCTCGCAAACATACAGAAAGAAGGAGAATCCATTCTGCAGGAAGCTCGCGAGAAACAGGCTGCCGTCTTGAAGGAGGCGACAGCTACCCGTGACGCTATCGTGGCGAAAGCCGCTGACCAGGCAAAAGAGAAGGGAGCGCAACTGCTCAACGACGCAAAGGCCGAGATAGAGCAGGAAAAGCAGCAAGCCATACGCGAGATACGTGCGCAGGTTGCGGAACTCTCTGTAAAGATTGCCGAGAAAATTGTCAGAGAAAAACTTTCGTCTGACGACAAGCAGATGGAATTGATTGACAAACTGCTGGATGAGGTGTCTGTGACCAATCGGGCAGGTAAATAATTGATGAGTTTATGGATTCAGGAATAATATCGGTAAGGTATGCTCGTGCTCTGCTCAAGAGTGCGACAGACCTTGAACAGGAAGAAGTGGTTTACAAGGAGATGCAGTCGCTCGCAAAGAGCTACCTCCAGGTTCCGCAACTTCGGTTTACGATAGACAATCCTATGCTCGGTAAGGACAAGAAGCTGGCATTGTTGCAGACGGCGTGTGGTGGTGAAGTGTCGAGACTCACTGGCACGTTCCTGCAACTGGTGCTTAATGAGAACCGCGAAAGCATTCTCCAGTTCATGTCGACTGCATACATTACATTGTATCGACGACAGAAGAACATAATCCGTGGGACGCTTACCACTGCGGTCGCAGTCTCTCCTGAGACAGAGGAAAAGATGAAGCAAATGGTGGAAGGCAAGACACATGGCACGGTGGAATTCAATACTGAAGTTGACCCGTCCATAATTGGCGGATTTATACTTGAATATGACACTTACCGTATGGATGCCAGCGTAAAAACGAAACTAAGCAAGGTATTGCAGCAGTTATCGGTTTGAGGACTTAGGTTTGAGGATTGAGGCTTATGGCAATGACATGACCTTAGTTTCAAGCAAAATTCTCGAATATCATCAACGAATCTCAAAGAAACAACAACAATGAGTGATAAAATAAAACCAAGCGAGGTGTCAGAAGTGCTGCTCAGACAACTTGAAGGCATCAACGCGGAGGAACAATTCGATGAAGTGGGCACCGTACTAACAGTGGGAGACGGTGTGGCTCATGTCTATGGTCTCCGCAATGCTGAAGCCAGTGAGTTGCTTGAGTTTGAGAATGGTGTCATGGCAATCGTGATGAACTTGGAGGAGGACAACGTAGGTTGTGTGCTGCTTGGGGCTTCCTCTGGCATCAAGGAGGGCATGAAGGTGAAGCGCACCCATCGTATTGCCTCTATCAGGGTAAACGACAATTTCCTCGGACGTGTTGTCAACACGTTGGGTGAGCCTATTGACGGCAAGGGAGACATAGACCTTACAGAAGCCTACGAAATGCCCCTTGATCGTAAGGCTCCGGGTGTGATTTACCGTCAGCCAGTGAAGACACCTCTTCAGACTGGTCTTAAAGCCATTGACTCGATGATTCCTATCGGTCGCGGTCAGCGTGAGCTTATCATAGGTGACCGCCAGACTGGAAAAACAGCCATTGCCATTGACACGATTATAAACCAAAAGGGAAACTATGAGGCTGGGAAGCCTGTCTATTGCATTTATGTGGCAATAGGACAAAAAGCTTCTACCGTAGCCGCACTTGTGCAAACACTGAAGGAGCACGGCGCACTGCCTTATACGATTGTGGTGAGTGCCACGGCAGCAGATCCAGCCGCCATGCAGTACTACGCACCGTTTGCGGGAGCAGCCATTGGCGAATATTTCCGCGACCGCGGTCTTGACGCATTGGTTGTTTACGACGACCTGTCAAAGCAGGCTGTGGCCTACCGTGAGGTGTCGCTTATCCTGCGCCGCCCATCTGGTCGTGAGGCTTATCCGGGTGATGTGTTCTATTTGCATTCGCGTCTTTTGGAGCGTGCTGCCCGCATAAACGACCAGCAGGAAATTGCGGAGCAGATGAACGACCTGCCGGAGAGTCTGAAGGGACATGTCAAAGGTGGAGGCTCGCTAACCGCATTGCCAATCATTGAGACACAGGCAGGCGACGTTTCAGCTTACATACCGACAAATGTGATTTCCATTACTGACGGCCAGATATATCTTGAGACCGACCTCTTCAACCAAGGCTTCCGTCCCGCCATCAACGTGGGCATTTCGGTGAGCCGTGTGGGTGGCTCGGCACAGATAAAGAGCATGAAGAAAGTGGCTGGAACACTGAAAATTGACATGGCGCAGTACCGAGAGCTTGAGTCGTTCTCAAAGTTCTCGAGCGACATGGATCCTGTTACAGCCATGACTATCGACCGTGGCCGCAAGAACAACCAGCTTCTCATCCAGCCGCAATACAGCCCGATGCCCGTCGGTGAGCAAATTGCAATTCTCTATTGCGGTGTGCATGGCTTGATGCATGACGTGCCCGTCGACGAGGTGCGTTCCTGCCAGGACCAGTTCCTTGAGCAGATGCGCTCGCAGCATCAGGATGTCATCGACACTCTTGCTTCTGGCAAGATTGACGATGCCTGCACCAAGACCATCGAGGAAGTAATGGCGAACATTGCTGGACAATACAAAAAGAGTTAGGAATTAGGAGTTGGGAATTAAGAGTTAGAAATATTCCCATTAGCTCCTAACTCCTACTTATAACTATAAACTAAAGAAATGCCTTCATTAAAAGAGATAAAGACCCGTATAGCGTCCGTCCAAAGCACCCGCAAGATAACGAGTGCGATGAAGATGGTGGCATCGTCCAAGTTGCATCATGCTCAAGTGGCCATTCAGAACATGCTCCCTTATGAGAATTTGCTGGAGCATATTCTGAAATCGTTTCTTGTCTCTACGCCAGACGCTCCAAGCTATTTAAGTAATGAGCGGAATGACATCAAGAGCGTGGCGCTTGTTGTGTATTCCTCCAACAGTTCGCTGTGTGGGGGCTACAACAACAATGTCATTCGCATGATGCAGCAGGCCATAGATGGGTATAAGGCTCAGGGCATCAGCAATATAACCATCTATCCGATAGGCAGGAAAGTTGCCGAGAAAGTCAAGAAAATGGGATATGAGCCGGCGGGCGATTTCGTTGAGCTTGCCGACAAGCCGAATGCCGCCGACTGCAAGGACATTGCGGAGGAGCTTATAAAGAAATATATGAGCCATGACATTGACAAGGTGGAGTTGATATATCACCATTTCAAGAGTGCTGGCTCACAGGTTCTCACAAGGCGCACATTCCTTCCAATTGACCTTTCCACCGAGAACATAGGTGCCTATAACGACCGTGATTTGTCATCCAACATGGCAACAGCCAAGGCGCAGGAATACTTGCGCCAAAGGGGTGAGCAAAAGCGGCGTGAGCAGACAGAGGCCAAGCCCTTGAACGACGACTTCATTGTAGAGCCTGACCTAAGATCGGTGCTTACGGTTCTCATTCCAAAGTTGCTCGACTTGATGGTTTACACAGCTTTGCTTGACAGCAATGCCTCGGAACATGCTGCGCGAATGGTGGCCATGCAAGCTGCGACAGACAATGCTGACGAGTTGCTCAAGGATCTCAACCTTGAGTTCAACAAGAGTCGTCAGGCGGCTATCACCAATGAGCTTCTCGACATTGTGGGTGGCAGCGTGAATAATTAGGAAAAATAAGTCTTATTTTAAGGGACGGCCCTCGTGACCGTCTGCAACCGCACTCGTAACAATCACTTACGGTCAACGGATGTGGGCGGGCACGAGGGCCGTAATGCAATAAATGCTTGATTGATGAAAAGAATTTTCCTTTTTTTGTTTTCTTGGCTTTTGGTGTTTTCTGCTGCATACGCCCAAAAGAAGGATATTGCCACAGCCCAAGACCAGGTGAAGCAAGGCAAGAATCTTGACAAGGCGGAACAATCGATGATGAAGCTCCTTAGTGACTCGGCAAACCGCAGGAAAGAGAAAATATGGAGCATTCTCTTCGATGCCCTGCACAAGCAGTATGAACAGGGGAACGAGAAACTCTATCTAAAGCAGAAATACGACACGGCTTCGCTGTTCAACGTGGCATCGCGAATGTTTACTGTGATGGAAAGTTATGATTCCATCGACGCTCTGCCAGACAAAAAGGGAAAGATAAAACTAAAATACCGTAAGCAGAACTCATCCATACTCAATACTTTGCGCCCCAATCTCTACAATGGGGGCATTTACTTTGTCAGAAAGAAAGACTATAAGACTGCCTACAAGTTCTTTGACCAGTACATAGACGCTGCCGACCAGCCCTTGTTCAAGGCTTACGACTACACGGAAAAGGACAAGCGCATACCAGAGGCAGCATATTGGGCGGTCTATTGTGGCTATAAGCTGAACGACACGCACAAGGTGCTGCATCACACATACCTTGCCTTGAAGGACACTGCGCACAATGAACCGATGCTGCAGTATCTTGCTGCTACCTATCAGTTGGAGAACGATACTTCAAGGTTTGTCTCCACCTTGCATGACGGTTTCAACCGTTATCCGTTGTCATCCTATTTCTTCCCGCACCTCATTGATTATTACTCAAGGCAAGGCGACTGGGACAAGGCGTTGGAAATCACCAACCAGGCTTTGAAAGCAGACAGCACGAACAAGGTGTTTTTGCTTACCAAAAGCTCAATTCTGCTCAACACCGGCGACTATGAGGCATGTTTCGCCATATGCGACACTCTTATCCAAAAGACTGACACTGTAGCAGCCGACGCATATTTGAATGCTGGGTTGGCGAAGTTCAATCAGGGAGTAACGCTTGACAAGAACGTGCAGGTTTCAAAGCACAACCGCGACAAGATATTGCAGCTGTATGGGGAAGCCTTGCCCTACTTGGAGAAGTACCGCAAGCTTGAGCCTGAAGCCGTTGACAAATGGTCGTTGCCGCTCTACACCATATACCTTAACCTGAATATGGGCACGCAATTTGACGAGATAGACAAGATAATGAAGAAAAACAAACAACAATGACAATAGAAGAAATAACCAACCGTTTAGACATTACGTTGAACGACATGCAGCGTGCATCGGCAGCTGCCATATTGCATACCAATGACAACGTAATGATATTGAGTCCGACAGGTTCAGGCAAGACCCTTGCCTACCTGCTGCCATTGGCGCAACTCCTCGATGCCACGAGCAGCGAGTTGCAGGCAGTGGTCATAGTACCAGGCCGTGAGCTTGCCCAACAGTCGGTGGAAGTCTTGGCAAGCATGAAGTCGGGCTTGCGTGGCTATGCCTGCTACGGAGGCCGTCCTACAATGGACGAGCACCGCGATTTGCGCAAGATTGCCCCGCAGGTTATCTTTGCCACGCCCGGGCGCATGAACGACCATATTGACAAGGGCAATGTTTCTACCGCAAGTGTAAGGTTCGTCATCATCGACGAGTTTGACAAGTGCCTTGAGATGGGCTTTCGGGAGGAAATGACAAAACTGTTGGGCAGCGTCCCGGCAACAGCACGGCGCATATTCCTTTCGGCTACCGACATCGACGAGGATTTGTCAGGCTTTCGGCGGCTCGACTTCAGACCAACTGACGCAGCCACTGACGACGATAAGGTCACAGTTTATACGGTGAAAAGTCCCGACAAGGACAAGTTGCACACGCTCGCAGCCTTGCTTCGCTCCTTGGGTCAGGCTTCGAGCATAGTGTTCTTGAACTATCGTGAGAGTGTGGAGCGCACTGCCAGCTATCTTCGCGAAGTGCATTTCTCGGTGTCTGCCTATCATGGCGGTCTCGACCAAAGGGGCAGGGAGGAGGCCATCTACCGTTTTGCCAATGGCAGCGCAAATGTTCTTGTGAGCACAGACCTTGGCAGCCGTGGGCTTGACATGCCGATAGTAGAGAACATTATCCACTATCATCTGCCCGAGTCGGAACAAGCCTATATCCACCGCATAGGCCGCTCCACGCGTTGGGAGCAGACGGGGCGCACGTTTTTCATCCTCAGCAATGGTGAGCATTTGCCGGAATATGTCAAGGCGGAAGTGAAGGAATATGCCATTCCCGACAGCCTCCCGGAGCCGCAGCCTCCATTGATGGCGACACTTTACATTGGGAAAGGGAAGAAAAACAAAATCTCCAAGGGCGACATAGTAGGCTTCCTTTGCAAAAAGGGCGGGCTGAAGCCCAACGAGCTTGGAAGAATTGATGTCTATGAGTATTACTCTCTTGCCGCAGTGAGCAGAGGCAGGATGCCGGAGTTGCTCGGCAAGGTGCGGGGGGAGAAAATCAAGGGACAGAAGACCATCATAGAGGAGCACAGGCAATAGTGCGCTGATGTGTGTAACTCCCAGTATATTAAATAAAAAAATGTGCGGCATGGATTAAACCATTCTCCTTTCCCTGCGTCATAAGGGTAAAACAGGAGCATTATGCTAAAGGAAGAAAAATATATCAGGAAGCATTTCGGCAAGTCAAGTGGCTTCAAGGTGCCTGAGGGCTATTTTGACAGCGTAAGCTCACGCATCCTTGCCAGTTTGCCGCAAGCGAAGCCCCAACAGGCGCAGATTGTCATAGGCAATCAAAACTTTTGGAGTCGCCACCGCCGCATGATTGCCAGCGTGGCGGCGGGCATTTGTGTCGTGCTGTTGCCGCTTGGCGCATACCTGCACTTGTCTGATGGGCAACAGTCGGCTTCCGTGTCAGCCCAGGCGCAGGTGATGGAGACGCAAAACCACGCTTCGTCCAACATCGACGCATTCATGGAATACTCCATGATGGACACCAACGACATGTACTCGTATATTGCCGATGCCCGATAAACCCCTCCTCCGTATAATTCTCCATATCTTTAGGCTTTATGACACACAATGTTTACAAGAGTTCGTTTATGAGGGGCATGCTGGTACTGCTCTTTGTGCTGGTGGGCATCCTGCAAGTGTCGGCGCAAGGTCCCCGCAAGTTCGACCCCAAACGTTTTGACGCAGAGATGCAGCAGTTCATAACGGTTGAGGCTGGCCTTACGCCTTTGGAGGCATCGCGCTTCTTCCCCCTGTTCAAGGAGATGCAGGACAAGCAGCGCGTGCTGTTCGACAAAATGCAGACTTACAGGCACATAGACACGAGCGACGACAAGGCAAGCCTGAACGCCATCAAGAAAATGGATGACATAGACATTGAGATTAAGGAGCTGCAAAGGCAGTATCATCTGAAGTTTTGCAAAGTGCTGCCTCCTGGCAAGGTGCTGAAGGCGTTGAAGGCCGACGAGAAATTCCATCGTCAGGTGTTTCGCCGCATGGCAAAAGGCAACCGGCCACAACATGCTCCCCATCAACAGTAGTTCTTCTACGCCGTAATCGGAAACGATTGCGGCTTTTTTTATCTTTCGCCCGAAAATTCAGTTGCATGAATGGTGTTGCGACAGCGTTTTTTCGTAACTTTGCAACTGATGAAAGACCAAGTCAAGATATTGTACGCCGTGGTGCTGGGCGTGCTGCTCGCAGCATGTTCGGAGCGGCCTGTCGCCGAGGTGGACAGGCTCAACCAGAAGTCCTATGACTGGCATTACCGCAACCTCGACTCCACACGCCACTACGCGCTGCAGGCCTTGCGTCTTTCTGATGGCTATGGAGGAGGCAAGGCGGAAGCCGTAAACAACCTTGTCTTTGTTGACATAGCACGGATGCGCTACAGCGATGCCGCCCGAAGACTTGACAGCATGGCGAGCTTGACTGACAACGAGATAGAGCTTCTGATAGCCGACATACAATACATGCGCCTGTGCCAGAGGCAAAGTCGCAACAAAAGCTTTTACGAATATCAGGAGCGCGCGGGCAACCGTTTGAGGCGCATTGCCGCCGAAAAGTTAGCGCTCACAGGCCATGAACAGCGGCGGCTCGCATACGCCGACAGCGAATACCACCTTGTGGCTTCGGCTT
>CAZTUD010000092.1:0-10247 GCA_964616945.1 uncultured Prevotella sp.
GTCCGGCAGCATCATATTGTCTGCCCCGTGCTAGGACGTATGGCGCAGATGCCACCCCTTGCTGCACGCTAACGGCAGAATCAAGCAATGCCATAATCTCCTCCTTGGGAGCATTCAGCATCGTTTTGCATTGCGCCGTCTCATAATACACTTCTCCCGACTTCCCCAAATCTGTCTTCTGAAGTGACGTGAACATGTCGAGAGCCTCCTGGTATTTGCCTTGCGCATATATTATCTGCGCCTGCTGATGACGGTATGCGGGCAACGGATTAACCTTCTCCGCACTTTTTGCCAAGTCGAGCGCACGGTCAAGATTCCATTTGGTGAAAGTGGAGTCGGTGTTGTAGATAGAAGACTGGTAAACGAGGGCTGCATAGTTGCTGTATGCCACGTCTTTCCTCTCAGCACGTTTCACCTCCATCTGCAACATAGCATCAGCGTCAGCCAGCTTCCCGTTGGCGACAAGGCGCGTGGCGCGGGCATTGTAGCCGTCGGTAGCCGTCGGGAAACTTGTTATATAGTCGTCTATATAACTCTCGTATTTCGCGCTGTCGGCTACACTTGCCGCAAGAACCAGCATGAGCGAGGCCTCCTTCTGGTCGGCGGGCAAAGCTGTCCTTATGCCCGTCGCACGCAACGTCTGGTCGTTAATGGAGAACCCCGTAAGCTTGAATGAGGTGGTGAGGCGCGCGTCGGCGGAGAAAGCCTGTCCCCCGGCTTCGGGACGCTGCATTATGCCCAGCAGCTGGCCAGCCTCATTGACTACGGGGCAACCCAGCTCATCGCCAGAAATATCCTCATCATGGAAGACAAGGTAATTGTAGTTTGTCATGAATTTTTCCGACCGCTGTGGCGACACCTTGTTGGCAATCTGCTTCTTGAGGTCATAGCCAACAACGTAAACCGTGGTTGGAGGCATATCAGTCATGGTCAACGCCACAGCTGTAGCAACATTGGAATAGTCCTTAATTCTAAAACGGCAAAGGTCATAATTCTCCGATACGCCAAGCATTGCGTCAACGTCATATTGCTTGCCCTTGGCGTCTATTATTACGGCACGTGAGGCTCCCGTAAACACATGCCACATGGCAATGGCCTCTCCCGCATTGCCAGTAAACACTCCATGCGACGACGCATGCACCGTGCCGTCGGCATTGAAAGTGGTAAGGACGAAAACGCTTTGGCTGCATTTCTTCACAGCCGCAGGTTGCGACCATACCATTGGAGCCGCAATGAAGTTGACGACTCCTACCAGTATTGCCAATATTATTTTCTTACTCATAATCTCGTATGTTATTGATTGTTTTTTAACAACGCGCGTGCGTTAGCAATCGCCGCGTCGCTGACACTGCTTCCACTCAGCATCTGCGCTATTTCCCCCACCCTCTCTTCCGGGCTGAGTTTTCTCATGTGGCTCACCGTGCCATCTTTCGTTTCCTCCTTGCTCACCTTATAGTGCGTGGCACCCATAGCCGCAATTTGCGGAAGGTGGGTTATGGAGATGACTTGGCGGTGGTTGTCGCCCATCTCACGCATGATGTGGGCCATGCTCTCCGCCACCCTGCCGCTCACGCCAGTGTCAATCTCGTCGAAAATGATGGTTGGCAGCTTCACTGCGCCGCTTATCATCGCCTTCAGCGACAACATGACACGCGCTATCTCGCCGCCCGAAGCCACCTGCGCTATTGGCTGTAAGGCTGTGCTGCTGTTGGCACTGAAAAGGAACTGCACCTTGTCAATACCCGATGGCGAGCACTCACGCACCTGAAAGTCAACTGCGAACCGCACATTGGGTATGCCAAGCGGTATGAGCCTTGCTTTCATTTCCGCCTCCACTTTCTTTGCCGCCTTCTTGCGCCCCCCGCTCAAGCTCTCCGCTATTTCGCGACATCGCTTGTAGGCGACATCACTCTCCTGTCTCAACTCGGCAAGACGTTCACCGCCATCGTCAATGCTCTTGAGCTGGCAGTCGAGGCGGTCGTGTTCCTCTACCAGCTTCTCTGTCGATGACACATGGAATTTCTGCTCAAGGGAATAAATCAGGTCAAGGCGTGAGTTTACGGCCTCAAGCTGTTGCGGGTCAAACTCCACATTCTCCAAGTGACTATCTATCTCGCCAGAAATGTCTTTCAACTCAATGTATGCGGAGTCCAAACGCTCGGCAATGTCCTTTATGCCCGCATAGACATCCACTATGTCGTGCAGCCTTTCCGAAGCATGCCTGACCTGTCCCACACATCCAGTCTCCTCGTTAGACAAGAAGTTGGAAGCCTCATACAACGCTCCCTTTATCTCTTCCGTGTGGCTCATCGTCTGCGACTGCTGCTCAAGCTCTGTTTCCTCGCCAGCCACCAGTTTCGCCCTGTCAAGCTCCGCGAACTGGAAACGCAAGAATTCCTCATTTTCCTTGTTCTTCCTGCACTCTTCCTGAAAGTCGTCCAGCTCTTTCTTCTTTTTCTGCCATACATTGTAGGCATTTTGGTATTCCACCTTTTGCACGCCATCATCAGCAATGATGTCAACAACGTTCAGCTGGAAGTCCTCCTTCTGCAAGAGCAGGTTCTGGTGCTGGCTGTGAATGTCCACAAGCTGCTCACCCAACTCGTGCATCACGCCCAAAGCCACAGGCGTGTCGTTTATAAACGCACGGCTCTTGCCATTGCTGCTCACCTCACGGCGCAGTATACAATCGGCAGGGTCGTAGTCTATCTCGTTGCGGTCAAAGAAGTCTGTCATGTCATAGCGCGATAGGTCGAAATGCGCCTCAATGACACATTTCTTGCATCCTGCCTTGATCTGTTTGGAGTCTGCCCTTTGGCCAAGCAACAGATGCAGGGCTCCAAGTATGATGCTCTTTCCCGCCCCTGTCTCGCCCGTTATGACCGAGAATCCCGAATTGAACGTTATGTCCAGCTCATCGATAAGCGTAAAGTCCTTGATGTATAGTTGCTTGAGCATTATTACCTATAGTTTTCTTTAAAGTGTATGCGCCATCGTGCCTATTGCTTTATCTTTTCCCACGCATTGTTCTGCGACGCGTTTATGGAGAAGAGGATGTCATAGACTGATTCTTTCTCTTTCTGCGTACCCTTGCCTTTATATATGTTGGCAATCTCGTCCCGCTTGTAGTCAGTCCATATCTGTGGCAGCAAACTTGACGGCCTGTCTTCATGGCATTTCTTCAAGTCATTCTCAATGGCCGTGGTGATTTCGGTCCTGCCCCTCTCTGCATTGTTCGCCATCTCGTCAAGTCCTTTCCTGTAGTAGTCGTACTGAAGCTGGCGGAACGGTTGCATGGCTCCGTCGAGATAGTCGTTGATTATAGCAAACCGATTGCGGTCGTCATCAAAAGATTTCCAGCCTGTGAAGTTAAGGTTCTGCGCATTGTTGACGAGGTTCATGCACCGCTCAAGCACATCGCTGCCTCCCATCGGCGAAAAGCTGTCGAGGTCAAGGCCGATGATGAGGTAGGCATAGTAGGCGAACAACGCCGTGAGCTGGTTATCGATGGTCTCGTCGTTGAAATCAATCTGGTCAAACTGTGCGAACTCGAAGTTGAACTCGTTGTCGGTATTATTGTACAGCGTCGTGGTGTACGACGCATTATATACTGGGCGGTTTGCCTGTATCAACGCTTTGCACGTGAACATGTTCGACGACTGGTCGTACTTGGTAACCGTAATGTTGAAATTGCACGGTATGCGCTCGTTCTTCTGGAATTGCAGGCTCGTCCACTGCCGGTCGTTGACAAATTGCTGCAACGTCTGCTGCAGGTTGTCGAACACCGACGCGTCGGTGCCTGATATTTGGCTGTGGTTTATCGTTATCCTGGCATCCAGCTCCTGCGCGGCAGAAGAAGAGCACACCCACACGCCCAGCAACAAGAAAAACAACTTCAAGAGCATGACATATTATAAATATGTTTATTTCACATTCATGTTGAGCTTGGCATCGCGCAACTTTATGCGAGTGAGAGTCTGCTTCGTGTTGAGGGTGAAATCCGCCCGCTGTATCCACTCATAATAGCCTGGTTCACGGCGCAATGCCTCGGTGACAGCCACCCCTTTGAACTTCCCGAAATTGAACACCTCGTGCCTTTTCGGCTTGCCGTCCTTGCCAAGCAGCGGCTTGCCTTTTGAATCTTTCATGGTCTCCCAAACCATGCGCCCCGCAAAGTCAACATTGTCGTTCTGCTTCGATTCCTCCGCAAGGACATCCATGTCGTTTGGCAACGCCAGCGACGGATCCTCAACCATGCCCGGCTCATACTTGTCAAGCTCGCCTTGCAGCACCCTGTATGTTGCTTCGGTGTCCTGGTCGGCCCGGTGCGCCTGAAAGTCGTCCTCCATCTTGCGACCCGTGAAGAAGCGGTAGGCAGCGGCAAGGTTGCGCGGCTCATGGCGGAAGAAAATGGTTTGCGCATCTATGAGCCGACAGCGCGAGAAGTCGAAATCAACGCCTGCCCGCAAGAACTCTTCCGCCAGCATTGGCACGTCGAAGTGGTTGGAATTGTAGCCAGCAAAGTCGCATCCGCTAAAAGTGGCTGCAAGGCTCTTGGCGACATATTTGAACTTGGGCGCATTCTTCACCATCTCGTCCGTGATGCCCGTCAGCTTCTGCACTTCACTGGGTATGCTCCTTTCCGGATTTATAAACAGGCTCTTGCGCTCCTCGTCCCCGTCCTGGTCCTTGGGCTTCACCTTGATGTATGAAATCTGTATAATCCGGTCCTTGACCAGATCAAGCCCCGTAGTCTCCAAGTCGAAGACTATCAGGGGCTTTGTCAAATTCAGTCGCATCTCTAATCGTTTAAGAGCAAAGGCATGATGAGCATCAGCACATCCTCGTTCTCCGGCTGCGTTATAGGCACGATGATACCCGCCCGACTTGGGTCGCCAAGCAAAATCTTGATGTCATCGGCATCTATGGAATTCAGGATTTCCGTGAAGAAGTCGCCACGGAAGCCAATTTGCAGTGGCTGGCCGTTGTACTGGCAAATGAGGCTTTCCTTTGCCCTGGTGGCGAAATCAAGGTCTTCCGACGAAAGCTCAAGGTTGCCGTTGTCGAGCCTGAAGCGGATGAGCTGGCTACTCATGCTTGCGAATGGCAACACACGGCGGATTGCGCTCAGCAAAGACTTGCGGTCGATGATAAGCTCGTTGGGGTTGTCGGCAGGTATAGCGGCATTGTAGTTGGGGAACATGCCCTCGATGAGGCGACACGACAACATGCCATTTGCGAAATGGAACTCCGCCGAGCTGCTGTTGAACTTCACCACTACGTCGCCACCCGACTTGTCGAGCACATTTTTCAACAACGTTGCGGGCTTCTTGGGAAGTATGAACGACGAAGGCTCCTCGCTCTTGATGCCATAATAGCGGCAGCGCACGAGCTTGTGTCCGTCCGATGCCACAAAGGCGAGGCAGTCGGGTGTCAAGTCGAAATAGATGCCGTTCATCACGGGGCGTATCTCGTTGTTGTCGGTTGCGAACAGCGTGCGGTTGATGTTGTCGCACAATACGGCGGAGTCAATCGTGATGACATGCGCGTCGTCGCCTATGACTGCCGTCTGTGGATATTCCTCGGCATTCTGTGCGGTAAACTGGTACTGCCCGTTCTGATAGCCCACCGTAACCTCGTATGTGTCAAGGTTGACCTCAAAAGTGAGTGGTTGCTCAGGCAGCTCCTTGACGGCATCCAGAATGGTATGGCTTGGTATGGCGAAGTTGCCCTCCGTGTCAAACTCGTCAAGGGCAAGAGACGTGCGCATCATGTTCTCGCTGTCAGAGGCGGTGATGCTTATCTGGCCATTTTGCACCTGAAAGAGGAAACTTTCAAGTATTGAAAGAGAGTTTTTGCTGTTGATGACCTTCGAAAGGGTCTGCAAGCGGTTGCTCAGCGCTGTGCTGGAAAGAGTAAATCTCATTGGTATGTTGATTTTGTTATGTTATCTGTTTCCGATTTGCATAAATCTCGACAAAGATACTCAAAAAAACTTAGAATAATCACTTTTGCCTATTATTTTTTCTCTTTTTTGTTTTTTTGTGCCTCTACATTTGCCATTGAAAGATATTTTTCTTAATTTCGCAGTGTAAAACATATCCAACAACATAATAACGATTAAAGTTTATGGCATTACAAGGTATTGAAGTAGAAGGAGTCATCATCAAGGAATATCCCCCCAAGGAGGGCACGTCGAAAAGCACGGGCAATCCCTGGAAATCGCAGGAGTTTGTCATACAGACAAAGGATCAGTATCCCCGCGCCTGCCTGTTCAGGGTGTTTGGGGCCGACAGGATAGCGCAATTCAATATCCATCAGGGCGACACCGTGCACGTGTGGCTCGACATCAACGCCCGTGCCTGGCAAGACCGCTACTTCAACGACATCAATGCCTTCCGCGTGGATCACATTGACCCCAACGCAGTAGGGGCTGGCGCACAAACCACGCAGCCCACATCGGCATTCGGCTCCGCGCCTGCCGCACCCGCACAGCCTGCGGCAGCCCCGGCACAGCCAGCAGCAACAAGTGTCGCCGACCCTCTCGCCGGCGACGACAGCTCTGACGACCTGCCCTTCTAAAAAGCAAGCTCACCTCATGTCGCTGTCGGCAAACGACAGCGGCAAAAGGTCCTTGATGCTTTTTATGCGATAAATGCCACTGCGCCCGTAGAGCAGTATCTCTACGGGTTGTTTGTATCTTTCCTCCACCTCAAGCACCACCTGACGGCATGAACCGCAAGGCGTTACAGGCTTGGCGCGTAGGCCATTGGCATCGCGGGCGGCTATCGCCAAAACGGTGATTGGCTGGTCAGGATAGTTGGCCTGGGCGGCAAAGATGGCTGTGCGCTCGGCACACAACCCCGATGGAAAAGCCGCATTCTCCTGGTTGGCGCCAGTGATTATTTTCCCGTTTTTCAGCAATACTGCCGCACCAACATTAAACTTGCTGTAGGGCGCGTAGGAGTTTTTCGTTGCCTCACACGCTTTCTCAACCAATTTCCGCTCTTCCTCTGACAAATCGTCCACAGAGCAGAAATCCATATTGATTTCAATTTTCAGGTTTTCCATATGTAGTTTTCCTATTTATATTCGAATGCTCCGACATCAGGCTTGTCGTCCCGCCTCACGCCCAGCCTGTCATCGGGCAATGCCGACAACGGGTCGGCCCTGCCAATGGCGGCTGACGCGCTGTCAAGACGGAAGTCGTAGATAAGGTTGTCGGTGTCTATCTTCACGAAGTGCTTCTCCCCCACCGACGTGGTGTCCTTGGTGTCCTCATAAACGATGTTGGTGAAGCATACGCTGTCGGCAGTCATTATCTTCGGCGTGCGGATGACGCAATGGTCGAAAAGGCAAACTGCCATTGTCGCCGTATCAGTCACGACTCCACTCAGCACGTCGTCGGCATAGCCCGTTATCAGCGAGTTGAGCACCCGCAGCCCTTGCAACGGCTTGCTGTCAGAGAAAGCGAATGCCGCGCCACGCCGTGCATCGAAAGGATAAAATTGCGCGAAAGTGCAGTTGTTGATGTCGGCCACCCCGCCTTCTATGCTTACACAGTCGTCCAGCGTGTTTGTTACCTGACAGTCAAGCATCGAGAGCCTGGCGTTCACGGAATGGATGCCATAACCCTGGCAGTTGTGCACGGTGGAATGGCTTATGGTAAGCTTTTGCCTCGACACGTCAGACGAGTCTATCTCTATGCCAGTGTTTGTGCTGTGGATGTCGGTATAATTGATTTCGTTGCCATACGACGAGCCGAAGAAATGTATGCCCATCCACTGCGCTGGCACACGGTCGTATGGCAGGTAGTCGAACATGTGGTCAATGCGGTCGCCACGCAGCACCACATTTGCGTCGGCTGTGCCTTGCGCCAGCAACCGCCCGTAAACGTCTATTCCGGCATTGGCGTCAAAATAGAGAGTAGTGCCCGAAGCTATGGTCAGTGTCGCGGCGCTGTCAACCCGCACGCCACCATATATGACTATCGGCTTGTCAGTAGCCTGTAGCGTGGAGTCCTTGTCAATCCTCACATTCCTGAGCAGTGTGGCATCCCACGCCCACGCATTGAGGTTGACCTTCTGCTCCACCCCACTCTCAAGTGTGAACACGAGGTTGTCCTCCTGCCTTTGTGGCTCCTGCGCATGGGTCGTCGGCAACGTAACCTCCACGAATATCCTTATGCTGTCCTTGTTGCGAATTTCTATCTCGTCGGTTTGGTAATCAGTATTCTCGCCAAGATATATGCCGTCCACGTTCACGCGGAAGCCCGAACTTGCCCCGTTCTCCAAGCGCACGCTGCGGCACCGCACCCCGTCGCCAGAGCGGTTGTACGCCCAAAAACTTTTTGCCGCCGACGGCACGTTGCTGAAAAGCGTGTCGAGCTTCACCGTGTCAGTGGAAAAAACCAGCATGTTGGCGGCAGAGGTAGTAAAGCTGTCGTCGTCGCTACAGGCACTCAAAAGCACGATTGACAGTGCCAATACTATATATGATAGCTTTCTTGTTTTCATTCTGACGGTGTCATTCCCCACAATTCGTTACATTTACTTAATAACGCACAATCGCCTCTTTTATTTTATATGAACACCCTCAATCACCCAACTCATTGCGAAAAGAATATGAAATAAATTCACAAAAAGTAAAAAATCAGGACAACGGGAAGTTGGCCTTCTACAAGCGGAAAACGCCTCTTGCGACACCTCCTCGGACATCGTGCGGCGCACGAGCATGTACCTTACGGCGTAAGGTCTCCTGCCTTACGCCGCCAAGGTGTCTCCTTCGCGGCGTAGGGAAGGCTTCTTGGCGGCGCGAAGAAGGCACCTCGCCGCCACGAAGGTGGGTGGCTTGCGGCAGACGGAAAACTTAATTTTTGTTATGTTATTGATTCACAACGATTTGACAACATCGCTCACCATTGCGCTGTACGAAATAATTCTTTGGTTGGTTGAAAATAACGCGCTCACGAAAGGGCTTGCGCCGAAAAGATTTTTACAATTAAAAAGAGAGGCAGTGATGTTGCGTCACGGTTTGACGATGATTTTCATGGACTTTTTCAAGCCTGACTGCTTGTCTTCGACACTGACGGTTATTGCGCCTTTCTTCTTGGCCGACTGCACGGTGATGACAAGCTTGCCCTTGAACAGCTGCATGGTGGGCTTTGTGAAAGGTTCAAGCGAAGTGGCATCGCCATTGCAGATAGCCCTGAAAGAGCCTGCGCCACTGACCTTTACGTCAATCTGGTCAGAGGCTTCGGGCAACTCCGTGCCGTTATTGTCAACAAGGCTCACGGTGATGTACGCGAGGTCGTCGCCGTCGGCTTTCAGCACATCGCGGTCGGCCTCAAGCTTTATTGCCTTAGCCTTGCCCGCCGTGCGGACGCTTGTCTCCTCAGCCTTTTTGCCATAGACATCGTAAGCCACAACCCTAATCTCGCCCGGCTCATACTTTACGTTGTCCCACATCAGGCGGTAGCGGGTGGCACGCGCCTTGGCAACCTCGGAGGTTGCCTCCTGCTGGTCGTCAACCTTCAGGCCGAAGGCTTTCCTAACTCTGCCCTGCGACTTGCCATTGACGAAAAGTTCGGCTTCGGGATAGTCGGTGTAAACAAAGACAGGCGTTATCTGGCCCTCGCGGCC
Organism: uncultured Prevotella sp.; assembly: GCA_964616945.1. Classification (GTDB taxonomy): domain Bacteria; phylum Bacteroidota; class Bacteroidia; order Bacteroidales; family Bacteroidaceae; genus Prevotella. Next base: position 9,642 of record CAZTUD010000092.1, read on the forward strand.
CGGCCACGTCCAGTGTGGCAGGATGTGGAGCGTGTGGCTGTCCTTATTCCACACCGAGCGGTAAAGATAGAAGCGATCCTTGGGCAACCCCGCGAGATCCATTATGCCAAAATAGCTGCTGCGGCTTGGCCAATACTCGTCGTAGGGCGACGGCTCGCCGAGGTAGTCGTAGCCCGTCCAGACAAACTGGCCTATGGTATAAGGCTTGTCTTCCTGAGCCATGAAGTCCTCTTCGGGCAGATTACTCCACGGACACCACTCCACGTCGTAGCTTGAGCATTGACCGTCCTTGTGGGGCTGGTCGGGTGTCCAAGCCACAGGGAAATGGTAAACTCCACGGCTGCTTACAGTTGAAGCCGTCTCGGAGCCGAGGAGGAAGCCCGTGTTGAGGCTCTTCATGTTGCGGTCGTATTTATAGACACGGTAGTTGAAGCCAGGCACGTCCATCACTTGCGCGAAGCCTGACTGCAAGGCATCCTCCGCCCTGTCCATGCCCTGGGTTACAGGCCGTGTCGGGTCGAGCTTGTGGCAAAGGTTCTGCAGGTGTTCGGCAATGACACGCCCCTCGTAGCTCCATTGCTCAGGAATTTCGTTGCCAATGCTCCA
>CAZTUD010000093.1:0-10205 GCA_964616945.1 uncultured Prevotella sp.
CCGCAAGCGTGCGGGGGCATCAGGCTGGCACTGGAAACGTTGCCCGTCGTTGGCGCACACGAGGCGCAAAGGGGCATCCCCACGACCGAGCACCAACAGGAGCTCCTTGCACTCGTTGCCGACGGAGACGATGTGCACCTCCCGGCAACTGCCGCTGAAAGCCTTGGCGGCGGCGTGCCAGTCGAGCATGGGCGACAGCTTTATCATCACGCGGTCGGCCTTTGCGAGCAGCTCGTCTTTCATGACGAGCACGTCGGGCGTGCAGTCCTCAATGCCGAACACCTTGTGCCCGTTGGCGTCGCGGCGGGCAGGGTCAAGATAAATTGCGAATTGAGCATTGAGGTTTGAGAATTGAGATTTATGATTACGCCATTCGTTCAGAAAAGTCTCCGCATCTTCGTTCACCACCCCCACATTCTTCAGTCCAAGGACATTAAAGTTGTGTTGCGCCATTGCGCACAACCGCTCGTCCCGCTCCACGTAGATGGCATGGCGGAAGTGCGGAGCCATGAACGCGAAGTCAACGCCAAAGCCGCCGGTAAGGTCGACGAGAAGCCCCTCCGGCCTCACCACCCTCCCCTCTTCTACAGAGAGGCTTCCCTTATACCTCGCCGTCGCCTCCGACGAGCACTGCTCCATGTTAAGGTGGGGCGGATAGACGATGCCGTCGGTGGCAGCCCACGTGGGCAGCTTCTTCCGCGCCGTCTGCCAGCCCGCAATCTGGTCGAGGGCAAACGGCAGGTCAACGCCGTCAGCCGCCATCTGCCGCCCCTGCGCGTTGCCATAGCGCAGGGCAAGGGCGCGAACGTCGTCATGGCGGTGGGCGGCGACAAAAGCGGCTGTGGTCTCGTTCATAATCATGGTGCAAAGTTACAAAAAAATTCTACAAAATCGTTTTTGTGGTTGGCTCAGTTTCCATCAACCACATGTTTGCTCCCGTACACGCCAATGGTGAGCGAGGTTGATAAATTGCTCATTATCAGCATGTTGTGGTTATGGCGGCAAAAAGTCGTCCAAATTGTCCCTGACGGCGGTGTACCTTACGGCGCGAAGGTGCCTGCTTCGCGCCGTAAAGTATCCTTCTTGGCGGCGCGGAGAAGGCTTCTTGGCGGCGTAAAGCAGGAGACCTTACGCCGCGAAGGTCACCCTCGGCCGACGCAGGAGCCAGATTTTGCCGTCGCCAATGGTCTTCTTTGCCATTTTTCAACGCTGGAATGGCAGGTTTCCAGACCCCATTTTTTGGTAAAGTTTCCTTACATCAACAACTGCTTGACGACTGCCAACTTTCTACATCGAATTGCCCGAATTGCGCAAATTTCTTAAATTAACACGCCAATAGTTCGAGCAATTCGGGCAATTCGATATAAGTATTATCATTTATGAGTATCCGCCCAAGAGCCTAAAAGGCTCTTATGGCAGTGGCTTGCCTACGTTAAAAAATACATTTTATATATAGTTGGCATCACGAAAAGAAAGGAGTTTCACTTAGCTTGAAATTTCTGCTAATTGCTTGTCAACTACTGGAAATCGCTGTTCAGAAAAGAAAGACAGTCGCGTTTGATGACGACGGTTTGTCGTAAGTGGTGGGCATTTCCTTAAAAATTTTTCTAACTCTTTGCTGTTCCGCTATTTACGGTTTGTCATCGGTTTGTAACATTTGTGTTAAAAATGTTTGGCGGGTTTTGCGGGTATGGGATTTCTTTGTAATTTTGCAGCCAAATTAAAACACTTCATACCTTAGTATCAGACGAAAGGACATTGCGGTATCATGCTGCAAGAATTGCTTATGTGGAGCATCGCTGACATAGTTCGACAAGAACGCTACAGCACCAAGTGGGGGGGGTACAAACGGTTTTGGTGTAAGCTTTTCCCGCTTTCTTTGCCCTTGACGGGGGCAAAGGCATGGCTACGCCTGTTTCCTTATAATAGCATATTTGTTGGTTTGCGCCCTCGTGGCGGCTCTTTTGGCGGCATTGTCATGTTGCCCCAACCTTTTGTGCCCTTATCTTTCGCGGATAGAATGAAACAATAAACAAAAACATAAATAAAAACGGTGAATGTATGGAAAATAAAACTTTTAGCTTACTAAAGCTCTCCGGAGCGTCGCCCGAACGGCGGATGTCCTGGCTCTTCAGGCTCGTCGTGGCACTGGCGATCATGGTGCTTGCGCCGCAAGGGGCGAAGGCATGGAGCAACCTATATTTAATAGGTTGGAACACTGGCAACGATACCTGGGTAGGCACATCTGGTACTCAACTTACCAAGGCTGATACTGACGGCAACAAGTACACTGGCACTATTAAACCAACAGCCTCGACAATATACTTCGAGCTTTGGAACAGTAGTGTCGATACATATGGTGATAACAAGTCTGTAGATAAGTATTGGGGTGGCGGTTCTGCTGATTTTTCCGGCAGCAGTGTGTCGGTAACCACCGATGGAGAAACTTACGAAGGAAGCAGTGGCGATACCAGTCACCAGATTACAGTCAACGGTCTTACCTCTGGCACTACATACGACATCACCGCTGAGGCTTCCTACAGTAATGACAAAACTTACTGGAAGATAACCATCTCTGAGCAATCATCCTCCACCACGAAGTCCTACTACCTTGTCGGCAACTTCACCAGTTGGGCGACAAACGACAGCTACAAGCTCAGCGACACTGAGCTTACACAAACTTTCAGTTATACAGGCAGCGAGCTATATACCGCCGCAGGCAACTCTACAACAATAGAGTTCAAGCTTGAAGATTCAGGCTCTACATGGCTCAACCCATCCAGCACCAATGTGACCGAGGGTACGGCACTGACTTTCTCGTCATCTAATAGCGACAATGGCAACGCCAAGCTGACCATTGAGAACAATGCCAGCAAAACCTACACTTTCACTTTCACGCGCACTTCCACCGACAACGGTTGGGAAAGCTGCTCGCTGACGGTGACCAGCTCAACATCAACTACCCCCGCCTTCTACTTCTCTGGCAACTTCAACAGTTGGGCGGCAGACAGCAAATACAAGCTCAGCGACACAGAGACATCGCAGTCGTTCACCATCAGTGGCAGCGACCTCTATACAGGGGCAGGTTCCACGACCATCGAGCTTGTTGTTAAGGAGACGACATACAACTATGCTGTAAAGCCAGCCAATGGAGCGGGCAAGATAACCCTTGGCACAGCAAAGACTTTCTCGTCAAAGTATAATAATAATGGTGTGAACGCCACGCTGACCGTTGAGAACAGCTCCACGGCGCAATACACGTTCACCTTTGCGCGCACTTCTACCGACGACGGCTGGAACGACCTCACCCTGACCGTTACTGCCACGGGCGTAAGCGAAGAAGGACACTACCTCTGCATAAAAGTGGACGGCCAAGACGACAACACCGCCGTGGTCTATAAGATGGATCCGTCGCGCTCACGCAACGGCGGCACCATATCAGAGACGATGTTCACCAAAAACCTCAAGGCCGACGAGCTAAAGACAGCCTTGAACCTCTCCAATTATAGCAGCCAGACGCTCCAAGCTTGGGTGGTAGAAGCAAACAGCAATACCGCCTCGCCAATACTCACTGGCGACGACCTGACGAACTACAAATACACAACCGTTACCCTCAGCGAAAAGCATTCATATACTTGGTATTGGGATGACAATCACAGTGATGCAAGCGTGAACAAAACGTGGCGCGTTGTGGACAATACTGGCACTGTAAGCAGCAGCACCTCTGACGCATTCAACGCTGGGGAGGACTATTACATCATCGGCAACTTCACTTCGGCGAAGTCGGATGTGCAAATAGACCCGCTCTATGATGCCAACATCTTGAAGCTTGAGAGATATGTCTATTCCGGCGGAAAGGCAACGAAGAGCGACTACACGAACTATTCCTCCGACGGGTCGGCATCGGCAGACTCCATAGTCTATCGCGTTACAGTGCCTCAGCCGACAGAGGGATGGGGCAACCTGTTCTTCGCCATCGCCCCAGCAAGCCTCATTACCAACCAGACCGACAAGTCATGGCAATATAGTGTTGATGCAAGCGGCTATTACAAGAACTGGTTCAGCGTCATCCGCCCGCAAGTGCAGACCTACAACCGCGAAAACGACAATGACGGTTACAGCGGCATGGATGCCACGGCTCTCTCTGGTGGCTTGTTTAAGGGCAACGGCAATGACGCGTCTAAAAGCGGTTGGCCGTGCTTAGACGAGAACAACCGCTCGCAAGCAATCAACCCAGACGTGTCGGCACACTCTGACGCTACTTCGTATATCTTCTCAATGAACGTTACCTACCACACCTACCGCATATCGTTCAGCGACGACGTGGTAGAAAACTCTGACACATACATGTATCTCGTTGGCCCGGCTGTGGATGTGGTGAACACCAAGGGCAGCACCTCACAGCTCGATGCCAATGGTGCCACGAAGACTGTTACAGCCACCAACGGCACAGGCGACGGCACGACGACAGCAACCGTGGACGCATGGATGGGATCGGGTCTGCAGCTGACATACGATGCCACCAACCAGTGCTACAAGTATGTGGTAGATGGCGTGGAGACACCTATACGCATGCTTACCGACAAGGCCTTCCGCTTCGTCACCGGCAAGAACTTTGAGAACATCTGGTATGGCGAGGACAGCAACGTGCCTGCCACCATCAATTCGCTTGGCTCCGACTACAATCTCACGGGCAGCTACAGCTCAACGGGAAAGAACGACACGCAGTTCCTCAACACCCTATACACTGCCGACAAGGGCGAGACGGAGAACTTGATTGCCGACGAAAGCAAGAATATAACTTGGGGGTTGAAAAACCGTGGTGACAGCTACACCGAGAACTACATTCGTCTCTACACCAAGAAGATAGGTACGGAGACGCGCACGTTCTACACCGTATTGCGCAAGGTGAGCTTCCACAAGTTCTCGCAAAAGTACAAGCCATCGACTGCCCTTAGCACAAGCTCCGACGGCTACCAGTACTGGCGCTCATGGAGCGACTTCAATGCAAACCGTGTAGTGGCAGACCCGTCCAATACGTCAGCCACAACACCAGAAGTGGGCATATACATCGTTACGAGTTACAACACCCACACTACGAGCAAAACGACATCGCAGATTGGCTCCACCGAGATAGCCGACATCACCACTGGCAAGTACGACGACAAGACGCTGTCCGTCATTCCAGCCAACTGTGGTGTGGTGCTCGGCACCAACGGCGACTTCCTGACATCGGCCAACTACTATCAGGTGTGGCTCGAGACATTCCCCGAGAATCCAAACTACACGCTTGCGCAATACAACACCAACAACAGCACAAGCTACGACAGCAAGCTGACAACGGCGATGGGAGCTAATGAGATAAAGAGTTACACCAACACGATGTTCCCATTTGGCGAAATCAACAATAGCACAGTTGGCTTCTACTATGCTGCAAGTGGGGCAACGACCACGCAGAATGATGCTTATCTGGAATACAGCGGCGGTGGTGCCAAGTCCTACTTGCCTGGCCAGCTCGCATTCAGCTTCGGGTGGCTCGACGACAACCAAGCGACTGGAATCAATGGCGTGGAGACAGAGAGTGCTAACGCCAACGAGCCTTACTACACGCTCTCCGGGGTACGCCTCGTGTCGAAGCCCAATGCGCCGGGCGTGTATGTCAAGGGCGGCAAGAAAGTGGTCATTAAGTAACACCTCTTTAAAGCATACGGAACTATGAAGAAAAAGACATATATTCAGCCTTCTATGCAGTCCATTGCTGTGGAAAACTCCGTTTTCATCTGCGACTCTCCCACCGTTCCAGACAATGGAGCTGTTCCTGGGGGTGAGGAATCGAAGAAGTGGGATGGATGGATTGACGATGACGACAACCAGACACAACAAGCGTGGGACCGCTTGGATATTGGCTTCTAAAAAAGAGTAGAAATCCCCTTCTGTGAAGAAGGACTTATAATACATTACATTACATTTTTTATGGCGCATGGCTGACTGGCGAGTCTGCCATGCGCCTTTTGCGTGCAGGTGAGCGGCGGGGAAAGTGCACATTCCACTTTACAAGCAATCGTAATGCCCCTCAGCCTTGTGCCTCTGCCCCTTTCGCCTTGAATTGCTCAGCAAAGTCAACGGTTGAAACCACATCAACATCTTCCATAAACTTGAAATGCTTGGTGTTGCTGGTAACAATCACATCACATTGTGCAGACTTGGCGCATTCATACTGCAAGACATCCTCAAAGTCCGGAGCCTCAACCTCATAAGCCAATTGCAACTGGGTATCGTCCATCGGCAAGACCGTGATGCCATCAAAAGTATCCTTTAAAAATTCACGCATCTCCTTTGCCGTCCTTCCTTTTTTCAAGGTATAGGCGGCATTGGCAACAGTCAGAAACGAGACGTAACATTCAATGCCTTTGTTGTCGCTTGCCGTGAGAATAGCCGTTGCGCTGAGATTGTTCTCGCGGGTCAGCACCGAATCAAGAATGACATTGGTGTCAAGGAATACTTTCTTCATTTGCTCAGAATGTATTTAAGCCTTTCGTCCGCCTCGATGTCTTTTGGGTCTATGGTTACGCTGCCCATCAGTTTTCTTCTCTTAGGCGAGATGATATATCCTCCTACATTCTCGGCAATGTCTTTTGGCGCAGCCTTGTCTGCACTGGACGGCTCAAGCAACTTCCCAGCGAGCCACTTGCGGTCGCTGACAGTCAGAGACAAACCCTGTATGAAGCTCCATAAGTTGTTTATCGATACTGTTCCCATATTATTTTTACTTTTTCAATGGCAAATTTAGCAATATTATTCCATAACAGCAACTTAAAACGGCAAAAACCTAATATAATTCATAATAATTATTTGCACGTTTCAAAAAAAGTTTGTAACTTTGCAGCGTTCAGTGGAATGAGGGACTCCTGGAAAAGCGAGTTCCTCATTTTTTTATAATAACTTGATATGATAGACAAGAACGTCGTAAGGAACATCGTAGAGGAGTGGCTGAAGGACAAGGAGTATTTCCTTGTGGACCTTGCCGTAAGCCCCGATGACAAGATTACTGTGGAAATCGACCACGCCGATGGCGTATGGATAGAGGACTGCGCCAAGCTGAGCCAGTATATAGAGGACCATCTCAGCCGCGACGAGGAGGACTACGAGCTTGAGGTTGGCTCCGCCGGGCTGGGGCAGCCTTTCAAGGTGCACCAACAGTATGAGATTTATGTCGGCGAGCCAGTTGAGGTGCTCGACGCCGACGGCAAGAAGTTCCGCGGAGTGCTGAAGAGTGTGGACGGCAACCTGTTTACCGTAGCCGTGAACGAGAAGGTGGCGGTGGAGGGCAAGAAACGCCCCGTGAAGATGGATGTCGACCACCAGTTTGACATGGACAAGGTGAAATACACGAAATATTTAATAAGCTTCAAATAAGTTATGCCAGCAAGAAAGAAAGAAGACGAGCAAGTGAGCATGATAAGCTCTTTCCGCGATTTCCAGGATACAAAACACATCGACCGTACCACATTGGTGAGCGTGCTCGAGGAGAGTTTCCGCAACGTGATTGCCAAGATTTACGGCAGCGACGAGAACTTCGACGTCATAGTGAACCCCGACAAGGGCGACTTCGAGATTTACCGCAACCGCACGGTGGTTGCCAACGGCGACGTGGCCGACGAGAACAAGGAGATAGCCCTTGCCGACGCGCAGAAGATAGAGCCTGACTATGAGGTTGGCGAGGAAGTATCGGAGCCAGTGGATTTCGCCAAGTTCGGCCGCCGTGCCATCCTCACGCTCCGCCAGACGCTCGCCAGCAAAATTCTCGAGCTGGAGCACGACGCGCTCTACAACAAGTACAAGGACCGCGTGGGGCAGCTCATCTCCGCCGAAGTATATCAGACGTGGAAGCGCGAGGTGCTGCTCATCGACGACAACAACAACGAGCTGATATTGCCCAAGAGCGAGCAGATTCCAGCCGACGTTTACCGCAAGGGCGAGACAGTGAGGGCCGTGATAGAGCGGGTTGACAACGAGAACAACAACCCGAAAATCATTCTCTCGCGCACGAGCCCCGCTTTCCTGCAAAGGCTCATGGAACAGGAGGTGCCAGAGATTGCCGACGGGCTTATAGCCATAAAGAGGATTGCCCGTATGCCCGGCGAGCGCGCCAAGGTGGCGGTGGAGAGCTTCGACGACCGCATCGACCCCGTGGGAGCGTGCGTGGGCGTGCATGGCAGCCGTGTGCACGGCATAGTGCACGAGCTGTGCAATGAGAACATCGACGTAATCAACTGGACCGCCAACACGCGCCTGTTCATACAGCGCGCACTCAGCCCGGCGACGGTTTCCGACATCAGGCTCGACGAGGAGAACCACAAGGCGGATGTCTATCTTGCCCCTGACCAGGTGAGCCTCGCCATTGGCCGTGGTGGCCTCAACATCAAGCTCGCCTCCATGCTTACTGAATATACCATCGACGTTTACCGCGTGGTTGACGGCAAGGACGAGCATAACGGCGAGGAGGACGACGTTTACCTCGACCAGTTCAACGACGAGATAGACCAGTGGGTCATCGACGCCATCAAGGGCATCGGGCTGACCACAGCAAAGGAGGTGCTCAACGCGCCGCGCGAAATGCTTGTGGAGAAGGCCGACCTGGAGGACGAGACGGTGGACCACGTGCTTGAGGTGCTGAGGAAGGAATTTGAGTAATATAATTTGAGGATTGAGGTTTGAGATTTGAGGTTTATGATTACAATAAGGCCTTGTGAGGGGATATTGCAAATGCGACCACAAACATATCATAAATCTCAAACCTCAAATCTCAAACCTCAAAATAATAGTATATGAGTATCAGATTAAATAAAGCAATTCGTGAATTGAACATAGGACGTCAGACGGCAGTTGACTTCCTACAGAAGAGAAGCGAGCTTGGCGAGGTGAGGGACGACTCCAACTTCAAGCTCAACGACCGGCAGTATGCCGCACTTGTTGAGGCTTTCAAGAAGGATGCGGCTCTACGCGAGAAAGCCGAGCAGCTTTTCAGGAAGCCCAACAAAGAGAAGAAGCCGCAGACTCCCAAGCCGCCCAAGACGGGGGACAAGTCCCCTGTTGATGTGGGCAGCCGCCAGAAGTACACGCCATTGGGCAAGATTGACCTAAACTCGGTTGGCAAGCCGCAGCCGGCTCCCGCCTCTCCCGCCAAGCCAGCTGACGATGCGGCAAAGGCTACCGCAGCTGTCCAGAAGACTGACGTGCAGGCAAAGCCTGTGCAGCCCGTAGTGGAAAAGCCAGCTGAGACGAAGCCTATGAAGACATCGGCGGAGAAGCCTGTTGCCCCGACACCAGCACCGAAGCCTGTAGAGGAGGCAACCCCTCAGGCGGAACAGGCGGTGAAGCCCGCAGAAGCAGAGGTCAAGTCAACGGTGCAACCGCAGAAGCCCGCAGTGGCAGAGCCGAAAACCGCTGCGGGGCAGGAGGCAAAGGTTGCTCCGACGGCAGAGGGCAAGACTTCCGGACAAAAACAGCCGCAGCCAGCCCAACCTGCGCAGACAGTGAAGCAGGCAGCAAACACCCAACCGCAACCCAAACCAACGGCAAAGCAACGCCCTGCGGTGCAGAAACCTGTAGCCGAAAAGGTGGCAGAGGCTTCGCAACCAGCTGACAAGGCCGACGGCACGATATTCCGCACGGCGAGCGAGACGCGCATCGACAACGCGCCGAAGTTCACGGTCATAGGCAAGATTGACCTGAACTCCATCAACTCGAGCACTCGTCCCAAGAAGAAGTCGAGGGAGGAGCGCCGCCGTGAGCGCGACGAAAAACGCAACCAGCAGAATGGCGGTGGCAACAACAACGCCAATTCGGCAAACCGCAACAAGCGCCAGCGCATAAACACCAACAAGGTGGACATCACCGCCGCCGCCAACCAGCAGACAACCAAGAACGGCAACGGTGGTGGAAAGAAAAAGAAAAACCGCAACCGCCCGCAGAAGCAGCTTGAGGTGAACGACGAGGATGTGGCACGCCAGGTAAAGGAGACGCTTGCCCGCCTCACAAGCAAGAGCCAGAACAAGAAAGGCGCAAAATACCGCAAGGAGAAGCGCGAGGCGGTGCAGGAGAAGCTCGATGCCGAGGCACGCCAGGTGAAAAAGGAGAGCAAGGTGCTCAAGCTCACCGAGTTTGTTACCGTCTCCGAGCTTGCCACAATGATGAACGTCTCC
>CAZTUD010000094.1:0-10181 GCA_964616945.1 uncultured Prevotella sp.
CTTCAGGCGCAGGTCGTCGCTGTCGTAGAGCTTGATGAGCGAGTTGTCGCCTTCCCATGACACATGCAGGCCCACCTCGTAGTTCCACCATGAGGAATAGCGCGAGAGATATTCGTGGGCGTTGGAGTAGCTGTCGCTCTTGCCGAAGCCCCATACCACCTCGTCGGCGTTTATGTCGTTCGGGAAATAACTGTCGTCGCCGCTCGACGACGTGGCTTGTCCGAGCAGGCTTTCGTCAACGGTGTTGAGGTCGAAAACCGACTTGTTCATTTTCAGGAACTTTTCGCCTTCCTCAATCACTTTGTCCCAGTTTTGCTCGAACAGGGCCACGCGCGAGGCGAGGAAATAAACGCCCGAGCGCGGGAACTCGTATTTGGATGCCTTCGTGTTGGCTCCAACCACATATTCCTCCGCCTTTGCCAAGTCGTCGTCTATCAGTTGATACACTTCCCCTATCGTTGCCCTGCCTTTGCCGCTTATGCCCAGTTCGGCGGCGTTTTTCAGCACCACGCCCGGCTCGTTGAGGTTTTCCTGGCTGTAGGGCTTGGCGTAGGTGTTGACGAGGCAGAAGTAGTTGAACGCCCGCAGCGCGTAGGCCTGGAAAGCAAGCTTGCGGTAAAGGTCAACCTCCGTATCCTGGTCGGCCATGTCGGGCAGCGCGTCGATGATAGAGTTGCAAGCCAGTATGTTGTGATAGCGTGCGTCCCAGTAATTGTCGTTAAGGTATTGCGGATAATCGCGCGCCCAGCTGTGCGCGTAGGTGCCGTAGCCCACATACTGGTCCACGCCCTCTATGAGCGAGAAGTTGTCGGGGTCGGCAATTTGCTCGTCAGTGTAGTAAAGCGGTCCCATCTCCACGTCGTCGGTCATCAGTTCGGCGAAGCTTAGGTCGGAGCCTATTGTGTTTGGATAACCTTCGCCGAGAAGCAATGGGGCGTAGTCGTCAACCGACTTGGGTATCTGCAGGTCTGCGGAGCTGGAGTCGAGGTAGCCGTTGCATGAGGCAAGGAACGACGCTATCGTCATTGAGAACAATATTTTTCTGTATGTTGGTTTCATGTCGTGTGTTTTTAGAAAGATACGTTTACGCTTAGGCTGTATGAGGGCAGCTGTGGAATGCCCACGCCCGCGCTTTCCGGGTCGAGGCCGTGCCATGCGCTCTTGCATATTGTGAAGAGGTTGGTGGCTTGTAGGCGCAGGCGCAGGTTGCTCACGTGGAGCGGCGCGATGAGCTTCTTGGGGAAGTTGTAGCTCAGTGAGATGAGCTTGAGCTTTAGGAAGTCGGTCTTTGCCACGCGCACGTCGCTCAGGTTGTACATGTCGTAGCTGTAAACCATGCCTCCGCCCAAGGTCTCGTCCTCTGCGTCGTATTGCTTGCCAGCTTCCGAGGCAAGGAAGTTGCTCACGGTCATGTAGTCGAACACGCCCGGATATTGTGTGTCGGTGTGTCCGCTGCGCCAGCAGTCGAGCCACTCGCGCGACACGTTGTTCAGTGGGTCGGCGGTGTATTGGCCGTTGGCATAATAGTTGGGCAGACGGTCAACTGCGCCAAATTGGTAAGTGAAGTTAAGTCCGAGCGACCATTCCTTGTATCTCAGCTGCGTGTCGAAACCGCCCGTCAGCTTGGGGAAGATGGAGCCCACCCTCACAAGCTCGAAGCCGAGGCGCGTGCCTTGTATTGCCTTGCCGCCGTTCTTGGTGTAGAAGAGGGGCTGGCCTGTCGTAGGCTCTATGCCGGCGAAGTGGTAGGCGTAGAGCGAGCCGATGGGCGCGCCCTCAACCGACATGTTGCCAGCGAGCATCTGCTGCTGCACTTCCGACGACGAGAGGTCGTCGTTGTTGGCGTAGATTATTTCGTTGACGTTGCGGCTGAAGTTCACGCCCGCACGCCATTCCCAATCCTTGTTCTTCAGTATGCCCACGTTCACGAAGCCCTCGAAACCCTTGTTGTTCATCTTTCCGGCGTTGTAGTACATCGACGTGGTGCCGTTGGAGGCGGCAATGGTCTTCAGTATGATGAGGTCCTTGGTCTTCTTTCCATAGACATCGAAGCTGCCGCGTATGCGCCCGTCAAGGAACGAGAAGTCGAGAGCCGCGTCCCACGAGTGGGTCTTCTCCCATCTTAGGTCGGGGTTGGGGTAGAGGTAGAATTTCGACGTTGGCAGACTTGTCTGCTGGTCCCTGTCGCCCACTTTCAGCACAAGGTTTGGCGACGAGTCTTCATTGATGTTGCCCTGCAGGCCGTATGAGGCGCGTAGTGCGAGGTTGTCAATCCATTTCACATCTTTCAGGAACGCCTCGTTGCTGATGTTCCACCTTCCGGCGAACGAGAATGTTGGCAGCCAGCGGTATTTGGGATTGCTGCCGAACTTGTTGGAGCCGTCGGAGCGGATGTTGAAGTTGAAGATGTATCTTTCGGCAAAGCCGTAGGACAGTATGCCGTAGAACGACGCCACCTGCGTGAAGGTGTTGGTGTTGGTAGGCTCGGTGAGGCCGGTCTCGAGTATCGACGACTTGAACTTGTCGGTCAGCACAGGGTTGAACACCTCGCCGTATTCGGGTGTCCATCCATAGCCCGTGGAGGTGAAGCCCTTGTAGGCGTTGCGCCTCGCCTCGGTGCCGGCAATGGCGTTCACGGAGTGCAGCCCGAAGTTCTGGCGGTATTCCAGCTGGTTTCTCAGCGTGTAGCTCGTGCGGCGTATGGAGCCTTGCGTCAGTATGCCGCCGTAGGGCAGCGTCGATTCGTAGTATTCGGTGTCATAGGGCGTATATGCGCCGTAGTCGTAGCGGCGGTAGTTGCTGCCGATGTAGTATGACTTGTCCTCCGCCCAGTTGCGGGTGTTGGTGTTTGCCTGCGACCACGAGAATGTGCCTCGGTAGGAGAGGCCGTCGAAGATGTGGGCTGTGAGCGAGAGCAGTGCGTCGAAGTTGTCCATGTGGCTCTGCTGCCCCGGGTGGTCAAGCTCCTCTATGACGTTGTAACCCACGGTCTGCACGCTCGACGTGCCGGCTGCGCGGTAGATTTTGTAGTAGGAGCCGTCGTCGTTATAGACTGGCAGCGTGCGCGACGTGTTGTAGGCGTAGTTGAACGGGTTCACCGAGCTGTGGTAGCCATTGTTGCGTGTCGTTGAGTAGTTTATCTTCGCCTGAAGGCTGATGATGTCGTTTATCTGCGCGTCCATCTTCGCCAGGGCGTTGAACCTCCTCGACTCGGAGCCTTTCGCCGAGGCTTGCACGTTGGAGAAGCCCGTGGACATGTAATACCTCATGCGGCTTGTGCCACCCGATATTGTGGCAGTGTGGGTGTGGGTGAGGTTGTTGTGGAAAAGCTCCTTGAACCAGTTGGTGTTGCGCGTCTGCATGGCGTTCACCCGGTCGGTGAACTCCTGCTGGGTTATCTGCTTTGCCAACAGGGCTTCGTAGGCACCCTCGTAGGTCTCGCCAACGGGCGTGCGGCCCGACGTTACGCCTTGGTCAACGAGCATCTTGGAGAATGCCACGCGCTCCTGTGAGTCCATCATGTTATAGTTGCTGTACGACGGGCGCGAGTTGAGCGTCATGTCGCCGTTGTAGGTTATTATGGGCCGGCCAATGCGCCCTTTCTTTGTTGTTATCACGATGACACCGTTTGCGGCCTTCACGCCGTAGATTGCGGTCGCCGACGCGTCTTTCAGCACGGTGATGGTCTCGATGTCCTGCGGGTTGAGGCCCGATATGGCGTTGCCAATGAGGTATTCGGCATCCTCGCTGTTGATGTCGCTTGCCGTGAACGGCACGTCCTGCTCGAGTATCACGCCGTCAACCACCCACACGGGCGACTTGTTGCCGTTGATGGTGGCGTTGCCGCGTATGCGTATCTTTGGCGTTGCGCTCGCCTCGCCGCTGGTGTTCATCACCGCCACGCCAGGCAGACGGCCCTGCAGCATCTGGTCGATGCTTGCCGCGCCCTCCACCATGATGTCCTCGGCCTTCACCGACGAAATGGCGGAGGCAAGCTCGCGCTGGCTTATCTGCTGGTAGCCGGTAACCACCACGTCCTCAAGCACCTTGGCGTCGCCCGTCATGTGGACGTTCATGTGCTTCAACGCACGGCGCGTGAGGGTGTTCATGCCGATGTGGCTGAATTCGAGCTGCGCGTCTTCGGGCACGTTGTTCAGGATGAAACGCCCCTCGGTGTCGGTAACGGTGGCGGCGGAGCTGCCCTTTACCCTTATCGTTACGCCTATCAACGGCTCGCCGTTCTCGTCGCTCACGTTGCCGCCAACACGTATGGTCTCCGTGCCGTGCTGCGCGGTGGCTGTGGCGGCGGGCTTCTCGGGTGCGGTTGCCGCCTTGTGGGCAATGCTTATGTACTTGCCCTTCACGGTGAACGTGAATGGTGTGCCCTCAAGGATTTTCGCCACGGCCTGCGGCGGCGTCAGACCGTTGATGTTGGCGTTGACGGTGAAGCCCTTCATGTCGTTGACGACATAGAGGATTTTCCACCCCGACTGCTTCTGTACTTTCTTCAAGGCGTTAGCCAGAGGTTCGCCCCTGAGACTCAGCGTAATCTTCGCTTTTTGCTGGGCCTGCGCCGTTGATGGCTGGGCGGTGAGAAGAAGGAGGCCCAAGAGGACCAATGCTACTTTTTTCATCTCTCTCATATATATCAGAGTTACATGTTATTGTATAGAGATACGTATGAGGCCACAAATCGGGTGCAACGAAATCAAAAAAAGTTTGAAAAAATATTTTTATTCTGCCTTGTCGGGATGGCAGCTGCCTATCTTTTGGTAAATGGCAATGCCTTTCAGTGTCTGCCTGTACTTTTGGCGTGGGTGGCGTGGGCTTTCGGGATATTCATGTCAAAATTTCATTTCACTGATTGTGGCTCAAAAAAAATGGAAGCCGGGACAAAGGGGCGCCCGGCTTCTTTTCTAAGTTTCATCACTGGGGCCCGAAGCCCCTGGTCGTGATAGCTGATAGTGAATGAATGTGTAAATTAAAATTATATGTGTTTTTATATGTGTTGTCTTGTTGGTCATTCCCATACTGGCAGGTCGTCCCACGCCGTCCACGGACTGTAGTTGCCGCGCTTGGCGTCGGAAGTCTCACCGTCGCCAGGTCCGTCCTCGCCCTCGAAGTAGCCTGAGTCGTTGGCCTTGTTGCCGTTTTGGTCATACACCGTGCCGTCCATGCGGTTGGGCGTGGTGTCCATCAGGTGGTGCAGTTCTACCTTGAGCGTGTATATTGCGGGGGCTTCGTATCTGTTCTTCTTCATTGCTTGTTTATTCCTCCTTAAATTTTACTTTTTGATGAACTTCTTGCCCCCTTGTATGTACAAGCCCTTGGGCAGGCTGGCGCGCGACGTGCCAACAAGACGGCCGTTGGTGTCGTAGATGTTCACGTCATAGTTTGTCGGCTGTTCGGCGTTGACGTTGTTGATGCCCGTAGGCGAGTTGAAGTCGTCAGTCGGCACGAAGCCCTTTGCGCCGGATGCCGAGCCGTCGGTAACGAGTGCGCCGTTCTTCTTTATCTGCCAGAAGCAGCTGAAGCGACCCTTGTAGGAATCGCCCGCCGTGACGCAACGGCGTATCCTGCCATAGTTCTGGCTGTAGTCGGTGGTGCTGTTTGTCACCCACTTGAAGTAGAACTCGTTCTCGTGCATCGGTATTGGCACTGGCAGCCCCACCATTATCACGGTCTCGCCGTCGGCGTAGGTGCCGCTCTTCCTGCTGCCCAAGTCAACGGGCTGCTCCACGTTGTACCTCTGCGTGTAGAACGACTTCCAGCCGCTGGTCTCTGTGTTGTCGGTGTTCATCTGGTAGCCTTTCACTGTCTCCGCACCAATGTAAATCATCAGCGGGGTCTTGGCTGGCACGTTATTATTGTCCAAGTCGATGGTGGTGAAGCCGAGGTGGTAAACCTTCGAGTCCTTGCTGTCCTTGTAGCAGTCGGTGAACGTGGCCGCCAAGGCATCAGTGCCGAACGTGCTTTGGAATGTGGCCTTGTCTATTGAGTTGTAGAATATCACCGACTGCCACTTGTACGGGCCAAAGTCCCTGGTGTACTGTGGGTTGCTCTCTTCGTTCCAGATTATGCGGTTGTGCTGGATGGCGGTGGAGCTTGCATTGTAAGTGTCGGTGGCTCCGTCCTTGCCGTACACGCCGTTCTCGCCGCCCCACACCGTGTACCAGGTGTTCGTAACAGAAGTGCTGCCACTTTTATAGTAGGAAGTGTAGCCGGAATAAGTGTCGCTGGTAACGTGGAAAGTGCAGTTGTTCACGCCCGCGCAGTCGGGGTAAAAGCCATACGTGTTTGGCGACGGGCCGAATGTCGCCGAGCTTCCGTCGTCCTGCGCTATCAGGTAGGCTGCCGTGCCGAGCAGATACACGTCCCTCATCTTCTCGCAGCCGTGCAGGCACGCCCCGTCGATGTAGGTCACGTTGGCAGGTATATAGAACGATGTGAGGCTCTTGGCGCGGCACAGGAAGTGTTGGCCGATGGTGGTCAGCGTGTTGGGCAGGGTGAGTTGCTTCAGGTTCCAGTTGTCCTGCAGGGCGTAGTCGTCAATCTTGGTCACGCCGTAGGGTATGTCCAACGACTGTAGTGCGTTGCACTGGTAAAAGCAGTTGTATGGCACCTCGGTGAGGCTGGTGGTCTCCTGCACTTGGCTTTCCCCGTCTATGGTAACGGTCGTGCTCTTGGTGAGGAATTGGAAGCTCTTCATCCTGAAGCACATGCCGAACGTGCTCTCGCCCATCTTGGTGACTGTTGGCGGCACCATCGCCGACTCCAATAAGACGCAGCCTTGGAAAGCCCTCTCGCCAATTCCCAACAACTGGTAGTTGCCGTCGTCGTCCGGGGAGAACGTAACTTTCTTCAGATATGGGTTCATGCGGTCGTGGCGGTGTGTGGCAATGACGCCATTGCTGTCGTATTCCTTGTATATGTCATAACCGTTGCCCCATTTGTCTGCGTTTTCATCGTCGGCATCGGGAATGTCGCCGTTGGCGGTGGTGGTGAAGCCCTCGTCGATGATGTATTTCACCTTCTTGGTGCGGGTGACTGGTTCCGTATATTCGCTCGCCGTTCCTTGGTTGAAAGTTCCAATATATTTAATTGTTATGGTGGAAGGAATATCTACGGAGTCATTTACCAACTTTTTGGTGCCTGTCTTGTAGTCTTCCATCAATCCCACATAGCAGTCCTCGTCGGTGTCCTTGTTTTCCCCATACAATGATGGGCAGCGGAAGACAAGGCCTGTCTTGAAATCTTGTAATTGGAACGTGTAGCTATAGTCTGCAGCCATATACTGTCCGGTGCCGCTTGTCCACGTGCCATAAAAATCCCCCGTTTTGCTATTTGCGCTTGAGCTCAGGTCGTATGTCAGTTGCGCCCACGCCCCGCCTGTAGCAAGGCAAAGCAGGGCAGTAAAAAGTAGCTTGACTCCTTTCATGTAAAAATCCCCCATGTTTTAATTAACTTTTTTATTTTTTGTGTATTTACTTATTATACATTCAATTGCAAAGGTAAAGGAAAAAAGCAAGACTGACAACAAATAAATCTTAAAATATCGCTTTACCCCCCCCATTTTTAACAAAGTTTACACTAAAGTAAAAAGGAATTACAGCAAGTGGGATAAAAAAGGTTAAGGGAGCCGCAACCCAGTCCCCTCCAATAGGAGGGGGAGTAGGGAAACTCACCTATAGTTGACCCTACCCCAGGTCGCTGTTTCCGTCGTCATTCTACCCCCACTCACCCTCTCGCTTCGCTCGTGGGATGAGTAGGGGTTAAAGAAGCGGGGAGGCCTCCAGCCTCATCGTCTGCGTCCTCCATATCCTCTGTGTTCTCCGTGTCCCCGTGGTCAAGTGCATTCCTCGTATTCATTTTGTAAAATTCTATTTAGCGCAACCCCCTCTGTGAGCGCGATATTTTCAGCCAACGGGAGATTATTTTCGTACAGCGCAATGGTGAGCGATGTTGTTAAGTTGTTGTAAATCAACGATGTAACAAATTTTAAGCTTTTTGTCAGCCGCAGACAGTCCTTCTTTGCGGCGGCGAGGTGCCTTCTTCGCGCCGCCAAGAAGCCTTCCCTGCGCCGCGAAGAAGGCACCTCGGCGGCGTAAGGCAGGAGACCTTACGGCGTAAGGTACACTCCCGTGCGCCGCGTGAGGTCCGCCGAGGCACCGCAAGAGGCGTTTTCCGCTTGTAGAATGCCAGCTTCCCGTTGTCCTAACTTTTTACTTTTTGTTAATTTATTTCGTGGTTTTTTTTGGCAGAGCGGCGGTTCAGTGCAGTGATTGCGAGGTCGCACCAGTGGCGGCTATCAACATGTCAGCCCACCCCGCCAGCGGCGACGGGCAACTGAGTAAGTTGCCGTTATACTGCAAGTTGAGGGTTGAAAAGCGTATGCGGAGCTTGGGCGAATATTTGTCGTTATACACCGACAGGCTGCGCCCGTTGATGTTGCCCTCGGCTTTTACCTCGATTGGTATGACATCCTCATTCCATTGGCAAACGAACTCTATTTCCGCCTTGCCTTCCGAAGCCCAATAGTATGGCAACTCGCCGTTCAGGACTGCCACCAGGGCTTCCAATGCCGCATTTTCCGCCATTGCTCCCTTGAACTCTGTATAGTTGGCCACAGGCGTGGTTACCACAGATGCCGGAAGCCTTGCCAGACGGCGCAATAGCCCGCAATCGCAGGCATAGGTTTTGAATGCCTCAGTCTGTGCGTAGGCGGAGAGTGGTATGCCAGGCTTGCTGATGCTGTATATGCGGTAGATGATGCCGGCGTCCTCCAGCCACATCAGTGCGTCCTCATAGTCCTTGGAGCGGGCGCCCGACCTTACTACTTTATATATAAACTTCCTGTTCTCCTTGGACAACTGTGAGGGCAATGAATGCCAGATGGCATTGATGCGTGGAATTTCCCTCGGCTCTGCGTATTTGGCGAAGTCCAGCTCATACAAGTCAAGAATGTCTTGCAAGATGGCGTCCAGCTCTTCAGTGCCTCTTCCTTCCAACATGGCAATCACGGCTTCCGGCATGCCTCCGCTGACCATATAACGCCTATATTCGGCATTGAGCTTGTTGAGGATGATTTCCGGCAGAGGACGAATAGCATCCAAACCCTCTACATAATCATACGTCTTGCGGTCGCTTGTGCGCAAGAATTCCTTGAAGCTTACAGGATACATCCGCATGACTTTTACTTTGCCCACAGGCACTGTCATCCGTTTGCGCTTAACCGCCACTTCCAACAACGACCCCGCCGCCACGACATGATATTCGGGCGCGTCCTCGCAGAAGTATTTCAGCGAGTTGAGCGCGTCCTCGCATTCCTGAATCTCGTCAAAGATTATCAGGGTCTCTCCCGGAATGATTGGCTGCTCGCAATAAAGCGCCAATTCTTTGATGATGCGTTGTGGCTCCTTTGTGGTTTGGAATACTGCTTTCAACTCAGGCTGACGGTCAAAGTCGAACTTGGCACAATACTTGAAGTATCGCTTGCCGAACTCTTCCATTGCCCAAGTCTTGCCAATCTGTCTTGCCCCTTTCAGCAGAATGGGTTTCCTGACAGGTGAGTCTTTCCATAGCTTGAAAGACTTGATGATGCTTCTTCCTATATCCATAATTACATTATTAAGTTCGGTTTTGTGTGGTGTTTATACACTTTTCCGAACTTAATAGTGCAAAGTTAAGAAAAAGCCCTTGATTTGGCAAATGTTCAAGCAGAAAAAATACGGGCGTGGGCTTACGCTTTTCCAATAAAATGATTATCTTTGCAGCTATTATGATAGACAGGCAGACAGTAGAGAGGATAAAGTCGGCGGCGAACATAGTGGATGTCGTCTCTGAGTTCGTTACGCTGAAGAGGAGTGGCGCGAACTACAAGGGCTTGTGCCCTTTCCACAACGAGAAGACGCCGTCGTTCTACGTGTCGCCCGCCCGTGGCACGTGCCACTGCTTCGGCTGCGGCAAGGGCGGCAACGCCGTGACGTTCATCATGGAGCACGAGCAGATGACCTATCCCGAGGCCCTGCGGTGGTTGGCGCGGAAATACCACATTGAGATTCGCGAGCGCGAGCTGACCAACGAGGAGCGGGAGGAGCAGTCGAAGAGGGAGTCGATGTTCATCGTCAACGAGTGGGCGAAGGACTATTTCGAGAACCTGCTCCACAACCATAAGGACGGTC
>CAZTUD010000095.1:0-10124 GCA_964616945.1 uncultured Prevotella sp.
CTTGAGGAAGTCGAAGTCGTCGAGGAAGACGAGCTTCTCGTCGCCAATCTGCAGGTACGCGCCCTTCTTGAAGAGCATGTGGGTGTCGTCAACGGTCACCTTGGAGGCTGATACGTGGTCGGAGTTGACCATGAACTGCCAAGCGTCGCGTGCGGCCTGCTCACTGCTCGGCGTGCCGACAATCTGCATTTCCTCGTTGATGGCGGCAATGTTGTAGGTGAACTCCTTGGTGTCCTTGGCATCCTTGATGGTCACGGGGCAGGCTGCTCCGCCAAAGGCGTAGGTGTTCTTCAATGTACCCGAAAGCTTCGCGGCCACACTGGAAATGCCCGTGTCAACGGTCTTCGAGTAGGTGCGGGTCTCGCCAGTGGCCAGACCGAGGCTCTGAACGCCGGTCATCGACATGTTGAGCGTGGCCTTGCTCGCGCTGAGGTTGTCGTACTGGCTGAACGGCAGCGAGACAACGAAGTGGTAGTCGCCATACACATCGGCATTGACGGCTATCTCCTTGGAGTTGTCGTCGGCATCGTAGCCCGTAACGTCAACATGGAACTTGGGTGTCTCGGGCTCGGTGAACTCAACCTTGAAGCTCACTTTCTCAACCTTGTCAACCTCGCCTATCACAGCGTCGAACGCATAGACAAGGGCTGCAATGGCTGCCTTGGCGTCGAGGCTGCCGCTGCTTTGCAGGCCAGAGAACAAATCCTTCACCTTCTGGTTGTCGGCGATGTTTGCGCCGTCCATGCTCACGGTGACGTTCTTCGTCACGGTTGCCGCGCTCGAGCTAAGGCCCAGCGTGGAGCCTGCGGGCAGGTAAACCTTGGCCAGCGTGCTGCTGCCGTCGGTCTTCGTGACGGGCACCACACGTGCTCCCTGGAACAACGTCTCCATCGAGGCCGAGCCTTTCAGGAAATCGAAGTCGTTGACAAAGAGGAGCTTCTGGTTGCCCACCTGAATGTATGCGCCCTTCTTGAAGAGGAAGTGGCTGTCCTCCGGCGTTACGCCGCTCTGAGCCTTGACGTGGCTCACCATAAACCACCAGGCTTCGCGTGCGGCTGCCTCGTCGCTCGGCGTGCCGACGATGTTGTAATCCTCGTCGATGCCAGCAATGTTGTAGGTGAACTGCTTCACCGTGTCGCCGGAGACAATCTCAACGGGAGCCTTTACGCCGCCAAACTTGTAGGTGTTCTCCAACGCGCCCGAAAGCTTCGCGGCCACGCCGGAAATGCCCGTGTCAACGGTCTTGCTGTAGGAGCGGGTCTCGCCAGTGGCCAGGCCGAGGCTCTGCACGCCCGTCATAGAGACGTTGAGCGTGGCCTTGCTTGCGCTGAGGTTGTCGTTGAGAGCGTCGGGCAGACTTACCTTGAACGAATAGTCATTATAGACATCGGCGTTCACGGCAATCTCAGTATCGGTGGGATTATTATTGTCGTCGGCCTTGTAACCCGTAACGCCAACGTGGAACTTCATGGGCTTGGCCTCGGTGAACTCAACGGTGAACGCTGCGCCGTCGGCTTTGTCAACCATTCCGACAATATTGTCGAAGTATTTCACCAACAAGCCAATGGCGGCCTTTGCGTCAGGCTTAGAGCCGCTTGCCAGGCTCGTGAAGAAACCAGTAATGGCATCAGCATCGGAGGCCTTGCCTTGCGGGGCGGCCATCGTGACCTTCACGTCCTCGCTCACCGTAGCTTCGCTCGAGCTCACGCCGAGCGTGGAGCCTGCGGGCAGATAGACGGCGGCCTTCACCGTGGCAGCACCCTCAACATTGGCCTTCTCAATGCGCACGTTGGCACCGTCGAAGAGCGTCTCCATTGAGGCCGAGCCTTTCAAGAAGTCGAAGTCAGAGAGGAAGACAAGCTTCTCGTCGCCAATCTGCAGATACGAGCCTTTCTTGAAGAGGAAGTGGGCATCGTCCTTGGTGAGATCCTGCGAAGCGGTGACCTTTGAGGTCATCAGATGCCAAGCAGCCTGCGCGTCGGCACTGCTTGAGGGCGTGCCAACAATGTGGCCGTCGGCGGTGATGCCGGCAATGTTGTAGGTGAACTCCTTGGTCTCGCCGTCGGCAACAATCTTGACGGGGCATGAAGCTCCTGCGAACTTATAAGTGTTTACAAGATAGCCAGAGAGATTCACCGTCATGCCTGTAACGCCCGTGTTCACGGTCTTGTTGTAGCTGCGCGTGCCGCTCACGCCAAGCGTCGAGACATCGGTCATGCGCAGGTTCAGCGTGGCCTTGCTTGCGGTGAGCGCGTCGCTGCCAGAGGCGGGAAGCGACACGTCGAACGAATAGTCGCTATAGACATCGGCGTTCACGGTTACAGGCACCGCGCTGTCGTCGTCGGCTGAATAGCCCGTAACATCAACGTGGAACTTGTTCTTCTTGAACTCCAAGGTAACAGGCACATTCTCTGCCTGGTCAACCATGCCGACCACTTGGTTGAAGAGCGCCACCATGTAGGCTATGCCACCCTTCATGCCACTGTTGCTGAGTTGCGTGCGCAGGCCACTGATGATGCCCGTCACGCCCATTGAGGCCTTGTCGGTGGCGTCAACGGTGAGGATGGCGTCCTTGGTTAGGACGGCGTCGCTGGAGCTGATGCCGAGCGTTGAGCCTTGCGGGAAGTAGATGACCGCTTTGTTGGCGGCAGCGTCGCTCAGGCCGCTCTTCTCAACGTGCATGTAAGGCTGCGCCTCGCTGAAGAGGGTCTCAAGGTTGGCAGTGCCTTTCAGGAAGTCGTAGTCCTGGTCGATGACGAGCTTCTCGTCGCCGATGAGGATGTAGGCGCCACGCTTGAACAGGAAGTGGGTGTCGTCCTGCGAAAGGTCTTGCGAAGCCGAAACGTTGTCGGTGATAAGATGCCACGCCGTGCGGGCATCGGTCTCTGACGACGGCTTGCCGGTGATGGTGTTGTCGTCGGCGAAACCACCAATAACGTAGTCGAACTTCGCCTCCGTGGTGCCGTCCTTGATGGTGACAGGCACTGTGGCTCCCTGGAAGTTGTAAACATTGCCGAGGGTCTTGTCGTTGTTGAGGCTTACGTAGATACCAGAAATACCAGTCTCTACTGTCTTGCTGTAGGAGCGTGTGCCGCTGATGCCGAGCGATGCCACGTCGGTCATGCTGACGTTCACTGTGGCCTTGTCTGCGCCCACTTGGTCGCTGCCCGTAGCGGGCATCGTCACCTTGAACGAGTAGTCGCCGTAAACATCAGCACTGACAGGCACCTCGGCGCGAGTCCCGTTGGCGTCAGCTTGGGCATAGCCCGTAACGTCAACGTGAAACTTCGTCACCTTGGCCCCGTCGCCATTGATGGCCGCCCACGTGCCCGCCCCTATGCAGAGCAGAACGCCGAAAGCCGCCAATGGCTTACTGAATAGATTGTGTTTCATAAGCGTTATGTTTATAATGTTGATAAATTAATTAAAAGTCTCATTGTTCTTCTTCTTCGGTCTCATCATCCTCCGGCGAAAGGTTCTCCCATGCGCTTGCCCCGACCCAAGAGGGTTCGTCGATGAACGTGTTTTTCTTTGCTTCGCCCTCACCTGGACTTGGGCCGCTTCCCTTTGAGAGTGCGGCGAGAAGCCGCTCGTCGGCAAGTTGCAGTGTCTCAACGCCAGGCCTTATGTATTGTGTCTTCATCGTCCTTTTCACTTTATCACCACCTTTCGTGTTGTGCCGTCGGAGAATTTCACTATGTTGATGCCTCGTTGCAACCCTTCCTGGCGTACTCCATTGACGCTGTACACGCCCACAATCGTAGTGTCGTCGCTGCCGCTGTCAATGCCGTCGATGGCGGTGGCGGTGTCGTCAACACCGATGCTGAATACCTTGGCTCCCGACGAACTGTCAATCTGGAAGTAGGCGCGCTGCGGACTTATTGTGACATTAGTCCCGGTGGGCTGCCAGAACTTGTTCTGCGCTATGTAATAGTTGGATGAGCCGTCCGCCAGCGTCTCCGTCCCTGTCTGCACGCCAACGAGGGTGCAGCCTCCACCGTCCACCGGCTTGCTTGACGTTACGGGCACGCTGACGTTGTTGCCCTCTATGCTGATGCTTGAGCCAGACAGGGAATAGACCGCCGGAGTGTTGGCGGCGACTTTGTCAACCTTTGTGAATGTCATCTGGTTACCCTTGACGCTTTCAAGCTCATAATATTGTATGCTGTTGCCACTGGTAAGCTCAAACGGCAGGCATATCGTGCCCCACTGGTTTGACCCTGTGCGGCTGTAGCTTGCGCTCGTCGCCGTGAACGCCGTGGGCACGCACAGCGGCTGCTTGTCGGCCACCACGAAGCTCTCGGCGGTATAGCTTCCGTCGGAGCCCTTCACTACGACATTCTCCGTCACGTCCGTGGTCTCCTTGGCGGCCGTGGCCTCGTTTATGTAAAGCAGATAGTTGGAGCCCACCTTCGCGCTGCTCAAAGTGTTAAGAATGAGGCTACGCAGTGTGGCCGCGTCGATGTCGCACGTGCCCGGCGTGAGGTCAACGGAGAGTAGCGTGCCCGTGACACCGGCCGTGAGGGCGGCTGTCAGCTTCTCCTCCGTGACTATGCCCTGGTTGGTGAGCGTGAACTCGCCGGTGCCCTCGTCGTAGGCGAAGACAGGACGCTTCGACAAATCTACGGTGTAGGTGGCTGTTACCACAACCGACTCCGTGCCGTTCTTCACGGCCTTGGCCTGCACCGTGGTGGTTACAGCCTCTCCGTCACTGCCCTTGAGGGCAATGGCCTGTGAGTAGTCGGTCCACGTGGTGCCTCCGTCAGTCGAATACCGTATAGTTGCGCCGTCGGTGCGGCTCGTCAGCTCCAGCGTCTGCTCCTCGTCGTAGGTCGTGCCGTCGTCGAGCGAGAACGTCGGGTGCAGCACCGGCTCCGTGGTCTGCCACTTCTCCGTGTCCACATTATAATAATATGTGGTGCCGGCCGAGGCGCCAGAGGTCGCCACATAGCTGCCGTCGGCATTCTCAAGCTGCGGAGCGGTGACGGGCACGGCGCAGAAATACGTGGTATAATCGGAGCTGATGCTATAGTCAGACGTTGAGTAATAAAGGTCGTTAGCGTCTTTGCCTGCCTCCCAAAGTGTGCCGCTTGCCGTGGGAGCAGCGGAGAACACGACCTTGCCTTCGCCGTTGCTGCAGATGCTGGAGCCGTTCTTCGTGGTGTAGAGGTTGCCGGAGATGGTCAGCGTACCGTTGACCTCCACCTTGGCGTTCTGCATCTTCGACTTGTCGTTGAACGATGGCAGGTAATGCGTCGTGGGCCGCACCTGGAAAGGCTTGGCGTAGTTGTTATAGGCGTAATAGCCCCAGTCATCAATATCAAAAATGTATCCGTTGGCAGAGACATTGACCGCCGCATCCTCGTCGATGAATATGCCTGCGTCGGGCAGCAACACCACGTCGTATGGTACGGAGAGCGTACCATTGTGGATGCGGAACTTCATGCCATTGGGCAGGGGCATCACATAGTCGGACGACTTGATGCTCATGGAAAATCCAGACACGGAAAGAGAAAGCGAGAGGCTGTTCACCGACAAATCGCCTGTTACATCAAAATAGGTGTCATCGGTGGTGGGGTCATAGTGCGTGGTGACTGAAGAGCCTGAAGCCATGTTGAACAATGCGCCCGAGGATGCGAAGAGGTCAAAAGCAATAGCACTCGTGCCTTTGTTGATATAGATGTTCGAAGATGACTTCAGAGCCGCGCCATAGTTGACGATCATCGGCACCTCGACATTGGGAAAGCAGAACTGGCAGAACGGGAAAAGCTTATAATTGGGGGCATTAGTTCCTTTTGTTTTATTATAAATGGTATATGTCTTTCCACCGCCTCGCCAGTCGCCGAGGACAACATCCTCATACACCTTCGCGCCATTAGCCACGGTGATGGTACCCACGCCGGTGGAGTTATCACCCTCGTCCATGTTCTGGCCGGTGACGAAGCCCCAGGCGTAGAAGTTGCTGCCGTTGTTGAAAGTTATCGTGCCGCCTCGTTTCATGTCGATATGGCCGTAGGCTCCCACGGGTGAGCCTGCGCCGCCATTGGCAGTGCCATTGCCGCCACCGTAGGAGTACTGTTGCCCGGCGACGGTGAGGTTGCCGTTGACGGTGATGGAGGCGTCTTTGGTAAGCGTCAGGGTCTTATATGCGGAGAGAGCCGACCACGAGGTGACGACCGTCGGAGTGGTGGTGGGCGAGGTGTAGCTTGCATCGTAGGGGATAAGCAATGTCACGCCCGAAGGCACGGTGACGGCTTCCGTCAGGCGGTAGTTCTCCACAAGCACTACGGTGTTGCCCGATGATGCGGCCTCAAGACCGGCCTTCAGCGAGGTGTAATAAGTACTTGTGTTCTTGTTGTAAGCCACGTTCTTCGTGTTGTCCCAAGGGCTCACGTAGTAGCGGCAGCCGAAACTGTAGGCCGTGGAGTTGATGCTCGACGTGAGGTCGTAGATGGTCTTGTCATCCGGCACATACTTGGCGAGGTTCGTGCTCTGCTGGTAGTAGCCGCCGTAGATGGTGAAATAATTGCCCGAAACGGCATTGTTGACGCAGGCATAGTTCGAGGCGCCGGAAGCTATGAACATACCGTCGTTGATGACGCAGGTGGCTGTGTCGACAACGGTGCCGGAAGTAACCGTGCCGGTCTTCGAGGCAGTCTGCACAAATACGGCATAGCCGCCGGAAGTCTTTGCCGTGGCTGAAATCTTGCCCCCGTTGATGGTAGCTTTGGCGGCGGCGTGGTAAAGGCCTTTATAATAGTTGGTCGCCGTACTGGTAATCTCTATTGCAGCGGCCTGCACAAGGATGCCGTAGGCATTGGTCGTGGCATTGGTCGTGGCTGTGATATTGCCCCCATTCACCTCAAGCTCGCCCACGGCAGGGATGCCTGTCGAGCCGGAGATTTCGGCAGCGGCGACAGCGCCATAGACGTTCTGCGTGCCTGTTGCGGTGATGGTGGTGTTGTCGCCCGAGATGGTGGTCTTGCCATAGACGGTGCGCACGCCATAGCAGTTGCTGGTGCCGGTGCTGGCCGTGAATGTGCCGCCCGTGATGTCGCAGTCGCCGTATGCCTCCACTGCCATGGCGGTAGAGGTTGCGGCCTCGGCGATGACAGTACCGCCCGAGATGGCTCCGTAAGCACTATAGATGTTCTCCACGGTGTTGGTACCCGAAGTCTGGTTGACGCTGCGCTGTATGCGGATGGCGCGTGAGCCGGAGGTGGTACTCGTAGCCTTCACCGTGCCACCCGTCATGTTAAGTGTGCCACGATAGGTCTTGGTGGTGTCGCGGACGTTGTTGATAGTGCTGTAGGATGCCGCATTGACACAGACACCATAGCTCGACCACGTGCCGCCGGTGATGTCTGCCTCTATGGTGCCGCCACTGATGGTGGTCTTGGCGTACGTGTTAAGTCCATACACACCGTTATAGCCGGTGGCCTTCACTGTACCGCTCTTGATGTTGACTTCGCTTTGGCCAGAGTACCAGCCACTGGTGTTGATGGCGTAGGCATAATAGTTGGCCACGGCTTCGATGGTGGTGCCGTCGACATTGAGTACGTTCACACGGGGCAGCGCCTGGATATTGACATGCACGCCATAGCAGCGCATGCGGTTGGCAGTACTGGCGTTGTAGGTCAGCATGTTCTCTGCGTGGATGGTACCGCCGTTGAGATTGAGCGTGCCGTTGTTCAGATAAACGGCAATAAGGTCTTGGTTAACCTGGTAGGTGATGTTGATAGTACCCGTCTTGGCGGTACTGTTGTCGGTGAAGGTAACGTCAATGCCTGTGCCGTTGACATAGAACATCCTTCGTGCAAGGCTGTTTGCCGACGGTCTTCCTCCCTTTCCTGACAGCGTATAACCGTTGAGGTCGAAGGTCATCGACTTGGTTATGTTGTAGATGGTGTCGGCGGTATAGACATTGCGCAGGAGGGTGACGGTGGGCGAGGTGGAGAGAGTGTTGGCATACTTGAACGCCTCAAGCAGCGACTCGTATTCCG
This sequence comes from uncultured Prevotella sp., assembly GCA_964616945.1. Lineage (GTDB taxonomy): Bacteria > Bacteroidota > Bacteroidia > Bacteroidales > Bacteroidaceae > Prevotella. Next base: position 8,004 of record CAZTUD010000095.1, read on the forward strand.
TTGTGGTGCCGTTGCTGGTAACGCTCGCCTCATTGCCGGAGATGGCGGTGAACTTCGCCGAGATGGTCATGTCGCTTGATGGCGTGAACGTATAAGTCTTGTCCGATGACAACAGCGTCTCGCCCTGATACCATCCTTCGAAGTTGTCCAAAGTGGTGGTGAGCGTCACCTGGTCGGTGGTGTACGACTTCACCGCCTTGTCAGCCGACGAAGGCATCATGTCGTAGCTCGCGCTTCCGGTGGTGAAGCCTGAGGAGCCAAGGGCGTTGTCCCAGGAATAGGCCACGTTGTAGGTACCATCGGTAGGCGTCTGATAAGTGATAGTCTTATAGTTGGTGTCCTCCGTGAAGTTTGCCGAGACGGTGCCGGTGGTGGGACTGCTTTCATTGGTGCTCGACGCGGTGACCGAGACCGACGTGGATGCCGATGTCGTGGAGTTGGCGCTTGCGTTGCTGCCATTAGTCCAGCTGCTGAACTGATAGCCACGTGCAGGCTTCGCCCAGGCATAGAGCGTGACGGAGGCGTTTTTGTCGCTTGACGAGCCGCTGCTGTTGTCCGACGTTATGGTAGTGGCATAGCTCGATGTGGCCGGTGTGCTGTTGCTGTTGTCAGCATACACCAAGCCCTTGCCCGTGGCACCACTGGCGAGGTTGGCGGTCAGGCGACCATAGTACGTGTTTGCCCAAGCCCCCGTGCTGCCCATAAGGAGCATAAAGAAGAGGACGAGGAGAGATTTACCCCCCCCATTTGTCCGCCAAAGCTTTTCCGCCAATTCATATATGTAAAGTTTTCTCATACCATTCACCTTTATTTTCTCATATCATTCTATTTGCAAAGATAGTATTTTTTCTGTTTCCTTATCCGTTTTGGCCTTTATTTTTTTGAATTTTGTTTGATGGATGCATGGTGCCAAGCATTGCCCGCCACACACAGAGCACGGCGATGGTGGCCACGAGCAGATAGTGTGCGGGGAGGAGCTGGGTGGTGAGCCACGGCACGATGGCTATGAACGCCACGAGCACGGCTGCATACGCCCACCACACCTTATTATATATAGGCCGCTTGCGTAGGCAGAGCCACACCACTATCGGCAGGGGGTTGAATGGTATGAGCAGCCAGTTCCAGTGGACACCGAACAGTCCGGAGACAAGGGTGACGTAGAGGAGGAAGAGGGAAAGGAGCAGGTAAAAGCCTCCCCCCAGTCCTCTCCAAAAGGAGGGGGTGAGCGGCTTCCTTAACCAGCACGACGACCAGACCTTGTGCCGACTGGCGTTTTCGTCTGTAGCCTCCGTCCGCTCTTTCGCAGCAGCACTTATCCTCCATCCCACTGTCCCCACAATCGCTATGGCGAGCAACGCACCAAAAAAGATATTGGGCGTGAGGGGCGAGGGGCAGTCGTAGCTGTTTACCAACGGCAGGAGCGTCTTGGAGACTCCAGTGAGGGCGGGCCTCAGCCTCTCCCCCAGCCCCTCCCCTACAGGGAGAGGAGATGCGGCATCTTTGCCCATGCTATCAGGGCTTACACTGGGGTAAGCCCCTACGGAAGGACGGATGAGCGTATGCCTCAGCACGGGGATGATGAGCTCGGGATTGAGCTTGTTCTCCAAATCCCAGTCGACATCGGCCTCAGAGCCAAGAAATGACATGAAGATGAACTGAGCCCACGGCGAGCGACGCGAGAGCCACTTCGTGCCACACCCGTTGTTATAATACATCGGCGCGGGCATCTTGCCAAACTCGAAATACTCGCTGTCCATGATGCTCTCTATCTTGAGCATCGACATTGACGTGCAGTTGTTCTTTATAAGGTTGAACTTGCGGCGTGCACCTTCGAGCATGTCGTTGTCCAAGGCACGCCACAGCTCCTGCTTCTCGTGGGGCGTGAGGTTCAGCTCATACTGGCGCACGCCACGTCCCTGTTGGCGATAGACGGTGAGGAATGTGTCTGTGGGCACGGGTACGAAGCCGGCGTGGGACTGCCCGGCAAAGAACTTCAGATAGCCGAGGAAGCCCGCCTCACTCTCGAAAGAGAATGTGTAGTCGAGGCCTTTCGACGGGCACTCCATGCGCAATGCGGTGTGGCCAAAGACAGAATAGATGTCGGGGCCAGGGGTTATGACT
>CAZTUD010000096.1:0-10072 GCA_964616945.1 uncultured Prevotella sp.
TGCACTGCGTGAGCAACCAGATCCTAAGTCTGGCGCGTCTACCAATTCCGCCACAGGCGCAAACATCGGCAATGCTTGGGAGTGAATGTCGCAAAAGGATGCGCACTTGCAAGCATTGTCGTGTGCAAAGTTAAGAAGAATTATCCGAAACGCAAAAAAATGCGTGGAGATAGTTTCGGCTGAACTGTCTATTCGTCTATTTTGTTGCCGTTGGCATCGACATAAAAGGTGTCCTTGCCTTGCGTTACCTGTATGGTCCCGGAGCTCAGCGGGCCTATGTCGTCGTAGATGGGCTTGAGCACTTCCTTGCCGCCCTTGTCCACAAGGCCGTGCTTGTCGCCGACACGCACCAGTGCCATGTCGGGGTAGTGCATGCTGTAGTTCGACTCTATCTCGTCGTACTTTATCGGGCATATTACGTTGCCCCTGACATCCACTATACCGTATTTCCTTCCGTCGCTCACTACGGCATAGCCCCCACGGAAGGCGTTCACCTCCTTGAACTTGCCGCTGCGGCGCAGCTTGTCGGCCTGCGCCACATAGTCTATGTCGCCGTCCTTGTAGTAAACGTCGGGTTCGGGGTGGGGGCGCAGGGCAAGGTATGCGCCAATGCCGACAAACACGATGGTGAAAACGATGATGAGCGTGCGCACGGTCTTGCGCTTCGAGGCACGGTCGGCAGCCTCGTTTGCCGCGATTTCCGCCTCCATCTGCTTTCGGCGGGCTTCTTGTTCTTCCTGTGTCATGGTTATAGGTTTTTCATTGTTAGCGATATGCGGTGGCGGCGGTAGTCAACGTCAATAACCTTCACACGCACATGCTGGTGAAGCTTGACCACGTCGTTGGGGTCGCGCACGAAGCGGTCGGCGAGCTGCGAAATATGCACAAGCCCGTCCTGATGGACACCAATATCGACAAAGGCCCCGAAGTTGGTGATGTTGGTCACTATGCCCGGCAGCTCCATGCCTGGCACGAGGTCGTCGGGCGTGTGGACGCGCGGGTCAAACTCGAACGTCTCCGCCTTGCCGCGCGGGTCGCGTCCGGGCTTCTCAAGCTCCTTCATTATGTCATTGAGCGTGGGCAAGCCCACTTTGTCAGTCACATAGCGGTTTATGTCAATCTTCTTGCGCTCGTCGGGGTTCTTCATCAGGTCGGCCACAGAGCAGCCGCAGTCGGCCGCCATCTTCTCCACCACGGGGTAGCTTTCGGGATGGACGGCACTTGCGTCGAGCGGATTTTTCGCTCCCTGTATGCGCAGGAAGCCCGCACACTGCTGGAAGGCGGCGGGACCGAGGCGCGGCACCTTCTTGAGCTGGGCGCGTGAGTTGAACGCGCCGTTCTCCCGTCTGTAATCGACGATGTTCTGCGCCAGCACAGGGCCGAGGCCGGAGACGTAGGTCAACAGGTTCTTGGAAGCCGTGTTCACGTCCACGCCCACGGCGTTGACACACAGCTCCACGGTCTGGTCGAGGCTGCGCTTGAGCTTCGTCTGGTCAACGTCGTGCTGGTATTGGCCCACGCCGATGCTCTTGGGGTCAATCTTCACAAGTTCGGCCAGCGGGTCCATCAGGCGTCGGCCAATGCTCACGGCTCCGCGCACGGTGACATCCTCGTCGGGAAACTCCTCGCGTGCCACTTCGGAAGCCGAATATATGCTTGCGCCGTCTTCGGAGACGACATAGGTCGGGATGTCCTTTATCTGCCTTAGCACGTCGGCGGTCTCGCGCGATGCCGTGCCGTTGCCGCAGGCTATGGCCTCGACCTTGAAGCGGCGGGCGATGGCGGCAAAAGCCCCTCCCCTGCCCTCCCCGATAGTGGAGGGGGATGCCATGCCGTTGCTTTTGGTGGAACTTCTCCCTCCCCTATCGGGGAGGGCTGGGGAGGGGCAAACGGTGTGGTAGAGCAGGTTGCCCTGCGCGTCGAGCACCACCACCTTGCAGCCCGTGCGTATGCCCGGATCTACGCCCATGACGCGCTTCTGCCCGAGCGGCGGGGCGAGGAGCAGCTGCCGCAGGTTTTCCTTGAACACACGAATGGCCTCGTCGTCGGCCCGCTCCTTGCTCAGGGCGGCGAACTCGTTTTCTATCGACGGCTCGATGAGACGTTTGTAGCTGTCATCCACCGCCTCGCCCACGAGCGTCTGGCACGGGCCGAAGCCGTGGACCCAATGGCGTTTCAGCCTTTCCATGTTGGTCTCGTCGTCGCCCGTTATGCTCACTCTCAGTATGCCCTCGGCCTCGCCCCGGCGCATGGCCAAAAGGCGGTGGGAGGAGCAGCGGCGCAGCTCCTCGCTGAAGGCAAAGTAGTCGCTGTATTTCTGCGCCTTGTCCTCGTCCTTCATCTTGGGGATGACGCGCGACACGATGACCGCCTCGCGCCTGAAGTTGCTCCTCACGAGCTGGCGCGTGCCCTCGTTCACGCTAATGTCCTCGGCAATGATGTCCTGCGCACCCTTCAAGGCCGCCTCAACGTCCTTAACGTCGTCCTTTACAAAGCGTGCCGCCGCCATGTCGGGATAATGCTCCTTTTGGTTCATTATGATTTTTGCCAGCGGCTCCAGGCCTTGTTCGCGAGCCACCTGCGCCCGCGTGCGGCGGCGTGGCTTGTAGGGCATGTAGAGGTCCTCTATCTCCGTGGCGTCCCACGAGGCCTCCAGTCGTTGGCGCAGCTCATCGGTGAGCTTGCCCTGCGCTTCGATGGTCTTCAGTATTGTCTCCTTGCGCTTCTGCAGCTCCTTCAGCTTCTCGTAGAGGTCGTTGATGGCCGCCACCTGGACCTCATTGAGGTTGCCCGTCGCTTCCTTGCGGTAGCGGCTGATGAAAGGAATGGTTGCCCCCGCGTCGAGCAGGTCGATTACTGCTTCCACCTGCCCGACACGAATGTTGAGGCTCTTTGAAATTATGGTTGCGTACTGGCTCATGGTTGTCTCATGCTTTTCGGATGCAAACTTACAAGAAAATATCGAATTGGCAAAGGAAACGCTTGCCCAAATGCGGGAAAAACATTAATTTTGCATACGAAAACCAACCAAAACCTATAAAGACATGCGATTTCTTATCTTCACCAACAGCGTCGATTTCAGCATCATCGACGAAGATGACATTGGCCTGTTCCTGTATGAGCCGCAAAGCCGGACGTGGCAGGTCGTGGTGACGGGCTTCGACCATCCCGTGAGGCTCCGTTGCAAAATGAACGCCAAAACCATAACAGGGCTTGGCAGTCAGTTCGTGCAAGTACACCAACAATATATTATCAACGTGCGCTACCTGCAAAAGGTCATCGACAACCGCTGTTACTTCTACCCCCCCCTCGGAGGCATTGACTACGTTACGGTTGGCCGCGTCTTCCGCAAGAAGCTGATAAGCAGCTTTCCAAGGCTGTGAAAGCGAGTTGCTGCTCAGTGCTATTGGCTTAATGTCTGTAGGTAGTCAATGACTTTCAATGCGTTTTCCGCAGTGAGCATGTCGAGGCGATGGGCAGAAAGATATTGCTTGATTTCTTGCTTCTTGTCAGGGAAAAGTTTGTAGATTTGTTTCAATGACTTGACAGACAGGAATTGGCCATTGAGCTTGAAATAGTAGATATTCTCGTTCTTGTTGCGCCACACGTCGAGGGTATTGCCGTTGCCGTCGTCCTGGTTGACACCGTAGGAGCCGTTGTACATGCCTCCGCCGCTGTCGCCCGTAAACGACCCCATGCCAAAGTTGCCGCCCAGTTCCACCTTGCGGGTAGGAACCTGCGACACTGAGCCCAATGCCCCTTTGAAACCTATTTGCACCTTTGTGATGTGCCAACCCACGAGAATCTCATTGCCCGATTGCCTGACGATGGATTCGCACCACTGCCCGCCGTGGAAAACCCACTTGCGCCCGCCCGTGAAAATGGTGTCCACAAGTTCGGGGCTGACAAGCTCCATGAGCTGGCCGCCCTGCTGGTACATCATCTTCAGGTTTGCCGCGTCATAGTTGGCGAGGACACGGTAGGTTGTACCGCCCTTATAGACAATGCGGGTCGGAATGAAATCGGGGAAGAAATAGACGCGCTTTTCCTGCGACATGGAAGCCATGCAGACGAAAAGCATCAGCATTGAAAACAGTTTTCTCATAAAAATTTGCCTTTTAAAAAAATCGCCGGCCCGCACGGAAAGGTGCAAGCCGGCGAAAAACCATTATATTCCAATCCCATTTCGGGACTTCGTGTCAAAGAGACGGTTTACTGGTTTGGCGTGCCCCACTGCGGCGCACTCTTGTCCTGCCACACGCGCTCGGTGTTGAGCGGCGCGTTGCCTGAGTTGTACTGCGCACCCTGACTGTTGGTTCCAAGCGAGGTGAAGCCTTGGTCGGCGAAAGCCTTGTCGATGATGCTCTTCATCACGCTGGTCTCGTCGGGGCTGGTCTGCACAAAGCGGCGCGGAATTGCCGACAATGCAACCTCGTCGAACTTGACGAACGGCAGCAGGCTTGAGCCAACCTTCGGATAACCGGAGCGGCGGGCGGTGACAAACTGGTCGTCGGGCTGCTCGCTGAAGTGGATGAGGAGCTGCAGATAGACCTTCTCAAGCTTGTCGGCGGTGGAGCCGGTGAGCTTCACGTTGTCGGTGGCAAGCATTGCGTCAATCTCACCGTCCTGAAGGTCAATGGCCTTCTCGTTGGGGTCGTAGTTGTAGGTGGTGCCGTAGTAAGGAATCTTGTTGGACTTGGCCAGCTTGTCGAACTCCTCAACCGAGGCTTTCACGCCTGCCTTGTACCACTCCTCGGCAGCCTTGCCATTGAACGAGCCGCCATTGAGCAATGCAAGCTCGGCAAGGTAGAGGTTTATCTCGCCCGCGCCAAGATACATCTGGTAGAGCGGGTTGTCGTCGGTGTCCTGGATGACGTTCATGTTGACCGAGCCGTTAGCATCCTGTGTCATTGCCGTAGGCAACGTGAAGTCGATGCGGCCACGGCGCATCTCGTTGTTGTAATAGCAGAAGGGGTTGTACGATTTCTGGTTGTCGCCAATCTGAATTTGGTAGCGCGTGCCGTAGTTCCAATACTCCTCATACTCCTCGTCAGAGATTTTGCCCTGGTCGTGGGCGTTCTTGGGCTCAAACTGCACGGGCAGTGCAGTGTAGCGCACCCAAGGCTCGCCCATGCCGCCCCACTCCTTGAAGTTGCCGTCTTCGTCGAGGACAACGTTCTCCTTCACCTGCGACGGCAGCTCGTCCCACTTGCCATTGTCGATGAAGCTCTGCACGACCTTCGAGTTGTAGCTGTTCTTGGCATAGATGAAGCGAATGCGCGGGTCCTTGCTGCCGAGCATGTACTTGAACACGTTCTGCGTGGCATAGACGGTGGAGAGACCGTTGCCTGTGCCATAAACCACGTCGTTGTCGCCAGAGTTCATGCTTGTTGCCTTGCAGAAAAGGAAGTCGTCGTCGGTCGTTGTGATGAGCCCGGCCGAGTTGGAGGCAGCCTCATTTGCTATCTGCAGTGCCTCCGACTTGTCGTTGGCCAACAGGCGCACGGCAATCTTCAGCTTCAGCGAGTTGGCGAGTTTCGCCCACTTTGCCCAGTCGCAGCCGTATGCGGCATCCTGATTGGAATTGCCATTCAGTCCGCTGGCCTGCAGCATGGTGATGTAGTTGTTCAGCTCGCTAATCCAAGTGTCATAAAGCTCCTCCACGGTGTCATATTTCGGCGTGAGTATGCCGAGGTCGTCATAGTGGCAAGCCTCCGTGTAGGGAATGGAGCCATAAACATCGGTGTCGAAAATGCCGAGGTAAATGGTCATGATGCCCGTTGCTGCGAGATAGCCGTTGTCGGCCTCAGAGCCTGTCTCGTTGATATAGCTTTGCAGGCGATTGCGCAGGCGCAGCGTGCTGATGTATTGCGAACCCTGGCCGCCACTCTCATTCATGCCTGTGAAGTCGTTTGAGAAGCCACCACTCGGTGTGCCCATCTGGTCCCAGCGTGTGAAGTAAGGCGTGTTGTAGAACCAGAGCAGGTAGTCTGTGGGCTGGAACTTGTTGATTGCGGCGGCAAGAATACCGTCGGGCATCGTCTCTGTGACGTTGGACGGGTCGCTGTTCAGGTCCTGATAATCGTCACGGCAGGAGGTGGTCATCACAAGCATTGACGCCATTGCCCCCGCAATGAATAATTTATTTAATTTCATATTCTTCTTTCTTTATTAGGATTAGAACGTTGCTTTGATGGTGAAAGTGAAGCTCGTGGTGATGCCCGCGAACTGGCGCACACGGAACTCGGCAGCACTGGTACCTGTCACAGCCTCCGGATTCTCGTGGTTGGGCATTGAGTTGAGCAGATAGCCAAGGTTGTGAGCGTTTGCGCTGAGGCTGAGGCGGCGTGCGCCAATCTTGCTCGCAATGCTCGACGGGAACTGGTATGCCAGCGAGAGGTCGCGGAAAGCAATGTAGTTGAGAGTCTTGAACCAACTGCTGTTGAGGACACCAGTCGACCAGCTGTTCTGGAAATAGTGCCATGCAGCAGCATGGACAGGCTCGGCATGGCCGCCAGCCACAAGCTCGGCATACGTCTCACCACTTTCATACTGTCCGCTGCCAACGGTGTAGTAAGTTCCGTCGGGCTGGAGTATTTGCTGGCCAGCGAGCACAATGCCGTCGGGTATGAAGCCGTCGTCGTAGGTTGCTCCACCAAAGCCAGAGGTATAAGTAATGCCGCCATTGTTGGTGCCGCGACCCTCAAGCGAGGTCTTGGTGTAACCGTAGGCCGTGCCGTAGCGTGAACCGTAGGAGGCAACCTTGCCGCCAAAGCGCATGTCGAAGCTTGCTGAGAGCGTCCAGCTCTTGTAGCGCAGCGTGGTGTTGATGCTGCCGAGGAAATCGGGCACGGAGCTGCCCACCTTCTGAACTTCACCACTCCTCTTCGTCATTGGTGAGAGATAACCTGCGTTGTAATAAGCCATGCTAAGGACGTTCTTGCCTGAAGTCTCGTCAACCAAAGGAGCCGCGTCCGACCACAATTCGCCGTAGCTGCCACCGACCTTGGCAACAGAGCCCACACGGTAGTTACCGTAGTTGGTGTAACCGTTCAGCGAGATGTAGTCGCCAGCGAGGTCGGAAAGCTCCTTAATCTTGGAGTTGTTCTTGGTATAGGTGAAGTTGAGGTCCCACTGGAAGTCCTTGGTGAGAACGGGAGTCGTGTTGATGGCAAGCTCCACACCAGAGTTCTGGATGTTACCCGCGTTGATGAGCGCGCTGCTGTAGCCGCTGGCCGACGGTATGGAGATGGTCATTATCTGGTCGACGGTGTTCTCCTTATAATAAGTGAAGTCGATGCCAATGCGGTTGTCGAGGAAGCGGATGTCGGTACCTATTTCCCACGATTTCTTGCGCTCGGGCTTGAGGTCTTGGCTATAAACGGTATTTGAGACGGTTGTGGCAAAGAAGTTGTTGCCGCCGTTCTTGTAGCTCTCAAGGCCGTAGGCTGTGTTGATGTAGTAGGGAGACGTGTCGTTACCCACCTGAGCATAGCTGGCGCGAAGCTTCCAGAAGCTCAACCACTTGGGAAGCTCGTTGCGGAAGGTGTTGGTGATGATCCACGAGCCGTTGACAGAGGGGTAGAAGTAGCTGTAGGTGCCGTGGCCGTCGGCATAGACGAGGGACGACGACCAGTCGTTGCGCCCTGTTACGTCAACAAACACTTGGTCTTTCCAGCTCACGCCAGCCTGTGCTGCGATGCTCTGGATGGTCTTCGTGTTGGAGACTGACGCTGATGCACTGTAACCCTCAACGCCATTGGCAAGGAAATACTGGTTGGGCACAATGAAGTTGCCCTTTGTGTAAGCCGACATGCCGTGGCTGTAGCTGTTGTAAAGCTCGTAGCGCAGGAAGCCGCTGACGCGCCAGTCCTCGTTGAGCTGCTTGTCAACCATGATGTTGGTGTTGACGTTTATTTGCTCCTTGCGGCTCTCGCTTGTGCCGTAGTAGCCGCCCTCGTTGTAGTAGCCGCTGCCAGGCTGCTTGTTCTCGCTCTGCACGAAATAGTAGTTGTAGTTGGCTTCGGTAATCCACTTCAGCCAAGGCAGGAAGTTCACGGTGAGCTTCAGGTCGGGACGGAAAACTGTCTCCTTCTGATAGTATTCGTTCTCCCAAACGCTCCACCATAGGCTGCGGCCAGGCATGTAGCCCCATTCGTCGCCATAGGATGTCTGCGCCAAGCCACCGTGGTCGCCCTTGTACTTGTTGCGGTAAGTTTTCGCGTCGTACATGCGGTCCCAAGTGCCATTGATGAAATATTCGCCGATGTTGGGCTGCGCGTTGCGCGGCTTCGAGAGGGCGTAGTTCATGCTGGCCTCAAGTTCAACATCCTTCGTTATTTTGTGGCTTGCCTTGGCAAGGAAACTCATGCGGCGGAAGTCGTTGTTGGGCAGAGTTCCGTTGTTGTAGCGATAGGACAGCGATGTGTAGAACGTAGTGCGGTCGTTGCCGCCAGAGATGGCTATGTTGGTGTTTGTGCTGAAGCCTGTGTTGTAGGCATCCTTGAAGTTGTTCTCGTATGCCTTAGCGTCATGGAGCTGGCCGTCGTAATATTCAATCTTGCCGTCCTTGGCGTTTTGGCGGAGATACTCGAACGATGGACCCATAGCACTGCCAGTTTCGCCATAGTTGCTAAGAACCTTGTAAGAGGCGTAGCCGTCGCTGTTGTTCCAGTAGAGGCCGTTCACGTTGTACGGGTCGTCGGGGTTGGAGCAGTAGTAAAAGCTCTCAGCATACTCGTTCTGCAGGTCGGGCTGGCCCGTTACCTTGTCGAAGCCGAATGTCTGCGTGAAGTCGATGCCTATGCCCTTTTTGCCCTTGCCGCTCTTGGTTGTAACCACGATGGCACCGTTGAGACCGCGCGAACCGTAGAGGGCTGTGGCGGCAGCACCTTTCAGCACTGACACAGTCTCGAAGTCGTCGGGATTGAGGTTCTTCAGCTCGGTGCCGTAGTTCTGGGCACCTGACCCCCAGTCGGCATCGCTCTCCACAATGTCGTTGTCAAGAATGACACCGTCCACGACGTAGATGGGCTGGTTGTTCTTGTTGAGCGTTGAGGCGCCACGAATCAAAATTTTGGAGGCGCCAAACATACCACCGTCGGAGCTGGAGATTTCCACGCCGGCAACCTTGCCTTGCAGTGCCTGAACGGGGTTGATGAGGTTGGCGTCGAGTTCGTCGCCTTTCAGCTCTGTCATGGCATAGCCCAGTGCCTTTGCCTCACGCTTCATGCCGAGGGCGGTTACCACCACCTCGTCGATGGTCTTTGAATCCTCACGCAGCGTGATGGTGAACTTGTTGTTCACGCCGCTCACGCCGATAGTCTGGCTTACGAAGCCGATGGAGCTGATTGTGAGCGTGCTGCCCTTGGGAGCCTCGAGGGAGAACTCGCCGTCGATGTTGCTCACCGTTCCATTGCTTGTGCCTTTCTGAATAATGGTGGCCCCAATGACGGGTTCGCCGTTGGAGTCAATCACGGTGCCCTTCACAGTGACGTTCTGTGCTGACAGCTGTACTGCCATGAACATCATCAAAAGAGCCATGACCACCCGTAGGTAAGGTCTGGATGTCTGTTGTTGTTCTTTCATCGCAACTTTAAGTTAATGTTAGTATATATAAAAATTAAGAAACCTATTAAAAAGGTTGTTATTGTCGTCTTTAAAAGATTTAGTGTTTTTAAATGTTACAAAGTTAAGTTTATTTTTCCTTACTCGCAACCCCGTATTTGCAGTTGTTTGCTCAAACGCATAACAGCCATGCACAGACGGTCATAAATTGCGCATGGACGTAAAAAATATAAGGAATGCCTTGCTTGTTGTCAGCGGCATTCCTTATAAAAAACATAAATATTCAATTCATTTCCCTTGCCTTATCAGTTGGCGGGCTTCCTCTATTATTGTGTCCATTCCGTGATGGAAGTCGGCTGCCATCAGCCCCACGCTGATGTCTGGGTCGATGCCGTCCTCGGTGCTTTGCTTGTTGCGGTCGTACATCGGGCAGGCCGAGAAGCGTATGCTCCAGCCGTTGGGCAACTCGGAGGAAAATGGCAGCCCGGCTCCGCCACCCGTGCGG
>CAZTUD010000097.1:0-10003 GCA_964616945.1 uncultured Prevotella sp.
TGGTGAGGCGCAGCCTGTGGGAGGAGTGAAAGGTAAGAAAGTAAGAAGGTAAGAAGGTAAGAAAGTAAGAAGGTAAGAAAGTAAGATTTTGAATATAGTTTTTTTTCATATACATTATTATTATTTTTTATGCTTGCCTGACCCGTGAGGGCATAAGCATGCAAGAGTCTTGGCGACACATACCCGCGAGGGCATGTGTCGCCATTTTTTTGACCACGGATTTCACGAAAGGCACGAAGAAAGCAAGCTATAAAAGTTCCACCTCCACTATCTTCTTGGTGGCCTGGGGCTGTATTCTGCAACCATTGTCGATGCACTCGCCCACAAGCCAAAGAATTTTGTTGTCGGCATCGGTGAGGACGAGCTGCAAATGGCGGCTGACAATGCCGCGCTTGCGGTCCTTGAGGTAGTCGCTGACGAGCTTGCCGCCATTCATGCCAAAGGGCGTGAAACGGTCGCCAGAAGTCGCAGGACGAATGGTCAAGGGGAACTTCACCGTTGCCGCGTCGAGGGTTGCCTTGCCAGATGACTTCGAGATGCTGAAGCCAGCATCCACACTTCTCACACGGACATGCCTGCTGCCATAGCGGTACAAGCCTGGCTCGGGGATGACGAGCTGCGGCAGGGGAGTTTCCCATTTCTCCCTGCCGGCAACAACAAGCTGGTTTCTGCCCAACAATGCCATACAGCGGTCGCTACACCATTCCCTGCTGTCGCCCGTGCTATTGGCAATCTCAACAACCTGTGAACGGTTGAAGCCGTATGGTGAAAGCATTGTCCACAATAGGGTAACGGGCGCAACAAACGCTTTCACCTTTGACATGTCGTAAGCTGCAAGCACCAGACCCTCCACGTCGTCCATCTTCTTGCCTGACGACGACAGCTTTATGCCGGCATTTGCCATTGCTGCCTTCAGACTTTCTTCGGCAATGGCATTGATGTCACCAAGGTTCTCCGTCATCCGGATGATGTTTTTCCTGACCGACGGCGACACCTGCTCAAGCAACGGTATTATGTCGAGGCGCAGCTTGTTGCGCTTCACGTCGTCGTGGAGATTGCTGCTGTCAACCACATAGTCCTGACCGAGAACCGACAGATAGTCCATCACCTGCGCCTCATCAACACACAACAAAGGGCGGATGACAGCACAGGATGCCTCCCCAACAGTGAGCACGGTCTTTGGCATCATGCCAAGCAGCCCCCTCAGCCCCGTGCCACGCAAAATGTTCAACAGCACCGTCTCCACCTGATCGTCCTGATGGTGAGCCACACAAATGCCATCCGCGCCAATGTCGCCACACAACCTGGCAAACCAATGATAGCGCAGGTTGCGCGCCGCCATCTCTATCGAAACCTTGTGAAGCCCGGCATACGCAACGGTGTCGAAATGGACAACATGCAAGGGAATGCCGAGACGCTTGCAAAGGCTGACGCAAAACGCCTCGTCGCGGTCGCTCTCGCCGCCCCGGAGATGGAAGTTGCAATGGGCGGCATGAACGGTATAGCCAAGGCTGACAAGAACCCGCAACAACGCCACGCTGTCGGGGCCACCTGACAACGCCACGACATAAACTCCCCCGTCAGCCAAAAGGTGGTTGTCGAGGATGTATTTCCTTATGGTCTGCCCGAAGCTCATTCGCTGCCAACCAAGTGCAGGCCGTCGTCGCTGATGACTATCAGACGCTGCTTGTACAGGTCGCCGACAGCTTTCTTGAAGACCTTCTTGCTCACTTGGAACGTGCGCTTTATGTCGTCAGGATCGCTCTTGTCGCCGAACGGCGCAAAGCCGCCATGCTCCTCCAGCCATTGCAGCAACGCATGGGCAAAGTTCCTCGTCTGTCGCCGGCCAGTGGGCTGCAGGCTTACGTCAATCTTGCCGTCGGGCCGAATGTTTTGTATGTAGCCCGTAAGGCGGTCGCCAGTGTGCACATGCTGGAATATCTGGTCCCTATAAATGAGCCCCTGGTACTTGTTGTTAATAATGGCTTTGAAGCCGAGGTCGGTCTTCTGCCAGACAAGGAGGGAAACGGACGCTCCCACCCTCAGCCCCGCCTCATCGGGGTAATTTTGCAGGTATTTGTCAATCTTCGCCGTCGCCACGATGCGGTAGCTTTCCTCGTCAAGGTGGATATAGACAATGTAGCTGTCGCCAATCTCCATCTTTCGCTTCTGCTCGCGGAACGGGCAGAAGACGTCCTTCATAAGTCCCCAGTCAAGGAAAGCTCCATATTCATTCACCCAAGTACACTTGAGGTAGGCGAAGTCGCCCACCTTGGCAAGCGGTGTCTCTGTTGTGGCAATGGGGCGCTCGTCCTGGTCAAGATATACGAAGCACCTGACCTCATCGCCCACCTTGACGCCTTCAGGCACATATTTCTGCGGCATGAGTATCTCGCCCTCATTGCCGCCGTCAAGAAATATGCCGAACGTCTCCCTGCCGCCAAAGGCATGTGGGTTGTCGCGCTCGGCTGGTTTCACCACTTTAAGGGTGTTGTAGTCTCCAAGCTTAATCATTTTGGTCTAATGGGATTAATGGGGTTGATTGGACTGATTGGTTGATTAGCATTCCGTCTTTCATGTGTATCGTGCGGTCGGTGAGTGCGGCAAGCGACTCGTCGTGTGTGACGATGACGAATGTCTGGCCGTAGTTGTCGCGCAAGTCGAAGAACAATTGATGCAGCTCCGCCTTGTTCTTCGTGTCGAGGCTGCCCGACGGCTCATCGGCAAGCACCACACCTGGATTGTTGACCAATGCCCTTGCCACTGCCACACGCTGCTTCTCACCACCCGACAGCTCGTTGGGCTTGTGGCTGGCGCGGTCGGCAAGTCCCATGAATTGCAAAAGCTCCTCAGCCCGCGCCTTGGCTTCCTTGCGCCCCCTGCCCGCTATGAAGGCGGGAATCATGATGTTCTCCAACGCCGTGAACTCAGGCAGCAGCTGGTGAAACTGAAACACGAAGCCGATGTGCTGGTTGCGGAAGTCGGCGAGCTTCTTCTGCGAGAGACGGCTCACGTCGGTGCCGTCGATGACGATGGTGCCGCTGTCGGGCTTGTCAAGCGTGCCAATTATCTGCAACAAGGTGGTCTTGCCTGCACCAGACGGGCCGACAATGCTCACCACCTCACCCTTGTCGATGTGCAGGTCGATGCCTTTCAGCACCTGCAGTTTTCCAAACGATTTGGTTATTCCTTTTATGTCAATCATAACTCCTAACTCCTAATTCCTAACTCTAAACTTCTTCGCAAGCCACCCCGCCAGTGCGTCGTATGCCGAAGTCTCCTCGGTGTGCTGTGGTTGGGCAAACGTCATGGTTGTCTTGTCGTCGCCATACTGGTCAGGGAAGACTATCATGAGGTTCTTGCCCTTGAAATACTTTGTCAGCTCCATAGGCAGCCGCTCCATCGCTGTCTTGTAAGAAACAGTGCCTTTGCGTGCCGTCACCACCACGAAGAGATGGTCGTCGGCAATGGTGCCTGCCAAGCGTGGCAGCTCGTTCCAATGCGTCATGGCAATATAGGATGCACGCACGTTGCGGTGGCGGTTGGCCACGAACTGGTTTATCATCTGCAGCGTGTCGGCGCGTCCGTTGAAATGCACTCGGCACTCCAGGTTCTCGGCTATGCGCGACAGCCGTTCGAGCCACCGGTAAAAGCCCGGCTCATACTGCGCCCTCGACGGCACGGCAACGACTATGCGGCGCAACGTGTTGAGCGGCTGGTAGAGACGCGCCATGATAATCTGGCGGTTGAGCCCGTTGAAAAGGCTCTGGTGGAATTGCCCCCAAAACTTGGGCGATACGTTCTCGTGCATGTGCATACCGATGAGAATCTCAGAAGCCTGAAACTCCTTGAACGCATGTTTTATGCCGTTGGCAATGTTTGCCGCCACGCGCACCTGCGTATCAACGGGCACGTCCATGCCCGACGCATATTCCTGCACCTGCTGCAAGAGGTGCTGCCCCTCTTCCTGGTTGCGTCGCATGTTCTCATCGTCGTAAACCACGTTTATGGCGACGACGCTACGGCGCAATTTTGGGTTGCGAGCCATTATGGCAAGGTTCATAAGGCGGTTGGCGTATTCCCTATACTTCACCGGCACAAGTATTTTCTCGTCGTCGTCTGACTTGTCATCCGACGGCATTTCCTTGTCGCGCAGTATTATGAGACGTGAAGCCCAGTCGGTGACGAGCGACGATATGATGCACGTGAACAATATCATTATCACGATGCCGTTGAGCATTCCCTCGTCCACGAGTGTCTGCCCGTTTGCATAGTGCATGTCCATGCCCACTATGACCATAGCTATTGCCCCGGCAGCATGGGCTGAGGTAAGGCCGAACATCATATGCCCTGAGCTGAGAGGCATACGGAAGAGGAAAGCGGCAACATACGCCGCCAATGCCTTGCCCACGGTGCCGAACACCACAATGCAGAAGACAACCCACAATATGCCCCCGCCGTGGAACAGCAGGCGCACGTTGATGAGCATGCCCACACCAATAAGAAAATAAGGAATGAATATGGCGTTGCCTATGAACTCAATGCGGTTCATCAGAGGCGACACATGGGGGATGTAGCGGTTGAGCACCAATCCAGCGAAGAAAGCTCCAAAGATGCCCTCAAGCCCCACCAGCGCGGCAAGCGCGGCACTGAGGAAAAGCACGCACATGACGAAGATGAACTGCATGACGGCATCGCTGTAGCGGCGGAGAAACCACCGTGCCAAACGTGGCACAAGCCACAGGCTCGCAGCCACATACATCACAAGCTTCACCACAAACCACAGCCAGAACAGGACATTGGAATGCCCGCCATTGGCAGCGACAAGCGCGGCAAGGAAGATGAGAGCCAAGAAGAGGCTTATCATGGTGGAGCCAACGCTCAAGGTGACGCTCGGCTTCTGCTGCAAGCCATAGCGGGCGACAACAGGATAGGAGACAAGGGTATTGGACGACATCACGCAGCCCAAGAGCAACGCGGCTATGGGCGTGTAGCCGAGGATGTTGATGCCCATGACAAAAGTCAGCAAAAAGGGTATGCAGAACGTGAGCAAGCCGAATATGAGTGTCCTCCACTTGTTACGCCTAAGCCCATCCATGTCCATCTCAAGCGAGGCAAGGAACATGATGTAGTACAGCCCCACCCTGCCGAAAAGCTCAAAACTGGAGTCGCGCACAAGAATGTTGAGGCCGTACTTGCCCACCAACACACCCGCCAGCACCATGCCAATGATGTGCGGAATCCTCAGCTTGCCCATAATGATTGGGGCAAACAGTATTATCAGCAACACCACGAAAAACACAAGCGTGGGGTCGGTGATGGGAAAATATGAGGCAAGGTGAGCCATGCGCAGCTTAAATTTTGCAACTTTGGCGCAAAGGTAACAATAATTTTGCTGAAAACTGCCAAATTATTAGCATGATTGGAGAAGAAGTTGTAATTTTGCCGTGAGAAAACAGAATTGACAAAACAAAAGCAAGATTATGAGAGTAGCAATTGTAGGAGCAAGCGGAGCCGTGGGGCAGGAGTTCCTGCGCATCCTGGCAGAGAGAAACTTCCCCATCGACGACCTCCTGCTGTTCGGCTCGAAGCGCAGCGCAGGCCGCAAGTACACGTTCAAGGGCAAGGAATACACAGTAAGAGAGCTACAGCACAACGACGACTTCCGCGGAGTTGACATAGCCTTCACGTCGGCGGGCGGCGGCACGTCGGCCGAGTTCGCCGAGACAATAACAAAGTACGGAGCCGTGATGATTGACAACAGCTCGCAATTCCGCATGGACCCGCAGGTGCCACTTGTGGTGCCAGAGATTAATGCCGAGGACGCACTCAACCGCCCGAAAGGCATCATTGCCAACCCCAACTGCACCACGATAATGATGGTGGTGGTGCTGAGCCCCATTGACAAGATAAGCCACATCAGGAAAATCCACATCTCTTCCTACCAGAGCGCGTCGGGCGCAGGTGCCGCCGCCATGAAAGAACTGGAGCAGCAATACAAGGAGATGGTGGAGACGGGACACGTGTCAACAATCGAGAAATTCCCCCACCAGCTGGCCTACAACGTCATTCCGCAGATTGACAAAATGACCCCAAACGACTACACGAAGGAGGAGATGAAGATGTTCAACGAGACGCGAAAGATAATGCACAGCGATGTTAGAACGTCGGCCACCTGCGTGCGCGTCAGCTCGTTGCGCAGCCACTCGGAGAGCGTATGGTTTGAGACCGAGCGGCCAGTGAGCGTGGAGGAGATACGTGAGGCATTGAGCAAAGCCCCAGGCGTGAAGCTCGTGGACGACCCACAGAACTACGTTTACCCCATGCCGCTTGAGAGCGCGGGCAAGGACGATGTATACGTGGGCCGCATACGCAAGGATCTCGCCGACGACAACAGCAACACGCTGTGGCTAACAGGCGACCAGATACGCAAGGGAGCTGCCCTCAACGCCGTGCAGATAGCCGAATATCTGATAAAAGTGGGCAACGTGAAGTAAGCCCGAAGAAAATTTGATTTTCTTGCAAAATATTTGCAGAAATATTTGCAGGATTGAAAAATTCTTATTTACTTTGCGGCGTGGTTGAAAACCACGCTACAATGCACTACTCGCGGGAGCGTAAGGAAATTGACGAAAGGTACAGCACGATGAATGTTGTTCTTAGTAATTGTTTCCCCACGCTTCCGCGTTTTACGTATATGGACATTTAATATTTACCATAAACCAATAACTAAGAACATGGAATTGAAAGATGCGTTTGCGGGAACATTGGAGTCGGGCGACATCCTCATCCAAATTTCCCCAGCCGAAGACAAGGGTCTTCACATTGAGCTTGACAGCACGGTCGAATACCAGTTTGGCGCACAGATACGCAAGGTAATCAAGGAGACCCTCGAGGGGCTGGGCGTTGCCGACGCCGATGTCAAGGCCACTGACAAGGGAGCCCTCGACTGCACCATACGCGCACGCGCCACGGCTGCCGCCGTGCGTGCCACCGGCAAGGACGTGTGGCAGGCTGAGTGACACGAAAAAACACTAATGACCGAAAACAAAAAAATTACCTATGCAACGACTAAGAAGAACAATGATGTTCGTGCCGGGCAACAATCCGGGGATGATGCAGGACGCATTCATCTACGGCCCCGACTCGATTATGCTTGACCTGGAAGACTCTGTTACGATGGCGGAGAAAGACACTGCCCGCCTGTTGGTTTACAACGCGCTGAAGACCATCGACTACGGCTCAACGGAGATGGTGGTGCGCATAAATCCGCTGTCGACACCCTACGGCAAGAAAGACGTAGAGGCCGTGGTCAAGGCCGGCGTTGACGTGATAAGAATGCCGAAGACGGAGACCGCCGACGAAGTGCGCGAGGTGGAGGCAGAGATTGAAATGGTTGAGAAAGAAATAGGCTGCCTCGGACGCACGAAGATTATGGCTGCCATAGAAAGTGCGCTCGGCGTGGTGAACGCCTACGCCATCGCCACAGCCTCAAAGCGCATGATGGGCATCGCCCTCGGAGCCGAGGACTACTGCGCCAACCTGAAAACCGAGCGCACGCCAGGAGGCATCGAGCTATTGCTGGCACGCCAGACCATCGTGGTTGCGGCGCGTGCGGCGGGAATCGACGCGCTCGACACCGTATATTCCAACCTCAACGACATGGAGACTTTCCGCAAGGAGGTTGAGATGATAAAGAAGATGGGCTTCGACGGCAAGTCGATAATCAATCCCCGTCAGATAGAAATCGTGAACGAGGTGTTCACGCCATCGCAGAAAGCCATTGACAAGGCCATTGCCGTGGTGGGAGCCATAAAGGAAGCCGAACGCCGTGGCTCGGGCGTGATTGCCCTCAACGGCAAGATGGTTGACAAGCCCGTAGTGATTCGCGCACAGAGAACAATCGACCTCGCCATTGCGGCTGGAGTCTTAAACAAGGAGGATTTGGCATGAGCAACATACAGGAAAGACAGACTCTCGTAGCAGAGATGGCAGAGCGTCTGAAAAAACACACATACGAAGGCGGGGCAAAGAAAATAACCACTCCCCGCAAGGAATATCAGGCCAAGAGCCAGAAAGTGACAACCCTTGAGGATGCCATCCGCAAGAGCGGCCTCAAGGACGGCATGACCGTTTCGTTCCACCACCATTTCCGTGGCGGCGACAAGGTTCTGAACATGGTGATGGACAAGATTGCCGAGATGGGCTTCAAGGACATCCACATTGCGGCATCGAGCCTCAACGACGTTCATCGCCCGCTCATCGACCACATAAAGAATGGAGTTGTGACAAAAATCTCAACGTCGGGAATGCGCGGCGAGCTCGCCAAGGCCATTTCCCACGGACTGATGGATGAACCGGTGATATTCCGCTCGCACGGCGGACGCGGCTCTGCCATCGCCAACGGCGACCTCCACATCGACGTGGCATTCCTCGGAGCGTCGTCGTGCGACCCGCTCGGCAACGCCTGCGGCTATTCGCGCTCACCCAATGCCAAGTCCATTTGCGGCTCGCTGGGCTACGCCCTGCCCGACGCACGCTACGCCGACAAGGTAGTTATCTTGACCGACGACCTCGTGCCCTACCCCAACACGCCGACTTCCATATCTGAGCATGACGTTGACTACGTGGTGGTGGTGGAGTCGGTCGGCGACTCGTCGAAGATTGCCTCAGGAGCCATTCGCGACACGAAGAACCCGCGCGACATTCTTCTGGCAAAAACGGCCTGCAAGGTAATCGTCAACAGCGGTTACTTCAAGGACGGCTTCTCAATACAGACAGGCTCGGGCGGCGCGTCGCTCGCCGTGGTGAAATACCTGCGCCAGAGCATGATTGACCAAAACATAAAAGCCTCGTTCGCCGTTGGCGGCATCACGGCACACATGGTGAAGCTCCACGAGGAAGGCCTCATAGACAAGCTCATCGACGTGCAGTCGTTCGACAAAGTGGCCGCCGAGTCGCTGAAAAACGACCCCAAGCACAAGGAGGTTTCGGCAAACGAATACGCCTCTGCCGACGAGCCTGGGGCGGCGACCAAATATCTCGACATCGTGATTCTTTCGGCCCTTGAGGTTGACGTAAACTTCAACGTCAACGTTCTCGTGGGCAGCGACGGCATCATTCGCGGAGCCATTGGCGGCCATCAGGACACCGCCGCCGACTCGGCCCTCAGCATCGTGGTTTGCCCGCTGCTGCGCGGACGCATTCCGTGCATCGTAGATGAGGTTACGACGCTCATCACTCCGGGCTCCTCGGTCGACGTGGTGATAACGGAATATGGCGTGGCCGTGAACCCGCGCCGCCCCGACATTGCCGAACGCCTGCAGCAGGCTGGCATACGCCTCGTGAGCCTTGAGAGCCTGCGCGACCGCGCCCTGCGCGTCATCGGCACCCCAGCACAGTTGCCTTTCGGCGACAAGGTGGTAGGCGTGGTGATGAATCGCGACGGCGAAGTGCTCGACGTGATAAAGAACATTGCCCCAAATGTCTAAAGATAACTAATTTTTCTTACATCGAATGACTCAAATTTCGCGAAATGATTCATTCGGGAAATTAGGGAAATTCGATGTAAAATAAAGAAATGTCAGTGACATTAGAAGAGCTGTTGAGAAGCCGTGACGAGCGGTGGGCCACCGAAAAGCGGCTGCAACGCGAGCATCCTGACGATGTTCTCGTGGTGCTGACCGTCGTAATGCCGGGCAGCGTAAAGCGCGACAGTCGGTCGCTGGTTGTGGCACGTGCCGCCGTTGAAGCCGTCAACGCACAGTTGGATGGGAAAATCGTGTTTTCCAACACGCGGGACCTTGACACTGGCTTCGAGGGTTACTGGGTGGTGCGGGGCAAGGCCTTGGACATCAAGCGGCAGCTGTGCGGCATTGAGGAAGCGCATCCATTGGGACGGCTTTTCGACATCGACGTTCTCGACAAGGACACCGTGCCAATATCCCGCACCGACGTGGGCTTTGCGCCCCGCCGCTGCCTGCTTTGCGAGCATGAGGCGCGG
>CAZTUD010000098.1:0-9861 GCA_964616945.1 uncultured Prevotella sp.
ATGGAAAGTATCAAGGAACTGTACCGTATCTCCATGACCAATATCCGTGGCTTCGGCGAGGACACACGCTTCTATAAGGAGATTGGCCAACTGTCTGTGGACATCCTTACGAATGTGCCAACAGTAACCAAGTTCCTGGTCAAGCACCCTGGCAAGAACTATATCCTCTGTCTGAATGAGCTTACGGACGTGATGACGGAAACCGAGGGGCTTGTGAGCGACTTCGTGAACATCGTCAACAACGGCAAGATAAAGAATCCGTTGAAGAAGGCTAACTCCAACGACGGCTACAACTTCCTTGACCGTTACACACGTGTTACCCTCGCATACCGTATCTATGGCAGGTTGCTGCAGATAAAGTACAAGATGGACGCGATGGTAATGATGTGCCAGTTTGGTGACTGGGGAGACGTTTTCTTCAAGATTGACCCACAATCATGGGCGGCTGTGTTCCAGACAAACTACATGGTGGACGGGCTTATCAATGACTGGAACAGATTAAGCATTTGACAATAACCACAACTATGAAGCACCACATATTAACAATAGCAGTACTGATAGCGGCGTTAGTCATGCCAGCACCAATAAAGGCTGATGTCATCGACTTGCCTGATGACATGCCGACCATAGAGGCCCTCATCTCGCTTCACAAGCTGATAAAGAAGGAAGAGGACAAGGCTTTGGAGAAGGTGGCGGCAAGCTATGGAGAGCAGAGCCTTGTGACCAAAGGTGCGAAGGCATTCAATGACGTGCGCACCACACTCGACACAAAATTGAACAATGCCTACAGCTACCTGATATTGGGAACGGCTTTGGCAAGTACGGGTACAGATATCTATGCTTTGATACGTGATTACAGCAACTTCACGACGAATACGGTAAAGTACACCTTCAAGAAACCTGCCGTGGCATGGTATTATACCGAAGCCAACTATGCTTGTAACCGTGAGATAAAGAACATCAAGAAGATGTATCTGACTCTTTCTGCATCAGGTGTGAACGTGATGAAGGCAAGCATGGACGAAAAGATTATGCTCGTGAACACGCTACACGGCTATATCAGCAATATGCGAGGCATCATAGACAGTGCCAACCTATGGTGCAGCATCGTAGCTATGGGCGGCTTTCACTACGATTATATTTGGGATATACTCAACTCGGATGTCAAGGACGAGATAGCGAGTCAGGTCATAAGCAAATGGTTCAACTCATAAACTGAAAGCAAATGCCAAAAAGAAGAATACAAATAATGCTTGGAGTGACACTGTCTTTGTCACTTTTGTCACTCTTACCTGCAAACGCGCAAAAGATAAAGCATGACAAGCAAAAGGAAAAGCAGTGGAGAAGCATGGAGACTGGACCGTGGGACTTCGCCCCGGGCTGGTATTATTACTTTTTTCATCGCCGATATTCCGGCGCGGAAAAGTACTGGAAGTGGAGCGGTTTCAAGTCCGGCTACAGAGTACGTTTCAAGGAAAGCAAGTCCAACGTCAAGACCATCATGCCCGTGCGTGTGACTTCCGAAGAGACCCAGCAGATGAAGATCAAGAAGGTCGAGGAAGAGCGTGTTAAGCAGAAGGAAGTCCATGACGAGGAAGTGGCAAGAGCCGCCGACAGGAATGTAGATTTGGCCTACTCCAATTTCAAGGACGAATTCAACCGCATGCAGAACTCCATCAGCGAAGGGCTGTCATACTGCCTTACCAAGAGCAAGGGCAAACTCTCCCCGCAGGTTGACGAATTGAGACGACAAAACGCAATGATAGTCGATGCCATCACATACGTTCATAAACAAGGCATTGGCTATGAACTGGAAAACACCAAACGGGAGAAGGCATACATACAGTATAAGGCTGATATGGAGGGAATTGTTTCCCGTGTGGCTCATCTTGTAGGCATGGCACAGCAGTACTATTAACCTAAACAGAATAACTATAATGACAGACTTACTTTTATCTTCAAACATCTTCATCAACCAACTGCTGACGATGGGGCTTCCTGCAATAGACCAGAGCCTTATGAATTTGTTGGCAGCCATGGAGACGTTCCCGAAGTCAACCATTCTCGGAGACGCGATAAGCTTTTCCAAGATACTCGGCTTGTTCCTTGCCCTTTGCATGGGCAGCTATGAGTGTTGGATGATGATGCTCGGACGGCGCGGCATGGACGTACTGAAACTCCTTCGTATAGCTGGACTATCACTCTGTATAACCTACAGCAGTTACATTTGCGACGCGCTCAAACAACCTGGCAAAGGACTTGAGCAGGTGGCAAAGATGATGGCGGATGACAAGAACAAGGAGGTGGCAGCCTTAGAGATGAAGGTTGCCGAAAAGCAGGATAACTACTTGAAGCGCCTCAGGCAAGTTCAAGACTCCATCGAAACCGCCAAACAGGTACAAGCAATAGGCGAGGATGCCTCGTGGTGGGATAAATTGGTTTACAACATGGAAAACCTTGGATCCACCATCAACAACTATGCGCAACGTGCGGCAGTTGCGGCAGAGACAAAGGTTTCCGAGTGGATTAACGATGTCATAAGGTTTGTAGGTGAGCTTATATTCCAGATGTCATATTATGGTATGTTGGTGGCACAGCGTATCTTCCTAACCATACTGGCGACCTTTGCTCCAATAATGTTCGCTCTCTCGATTGTACCACCGTGGAGCAACGCATGGTCGCAATGGATGAGCAAATATCTGAGCCTTTCACTATGGGGATTTGTCGTGTATATGTGCTTATATTACATCGACTTTATCCTCATGTACAACCTTCTTGAGGACATCAAGGCATACGACACACTGCTTCGTGGGTCGGTAGACTCATGGGAGAACATCGGCGCATTGGGTTTGCAGGGCATAGGCTCCAATTGCATGTATGCAATGGGCATGCTCGTAGGCGCATACGTGATACGCTTTGTCCCCGAAGTGGCTTCATGGCTCATACCGGGCGGTGTAAGTTCGTCAGCAGGAAGTGCGGCAGGAGCGGTCGCTGCAGGAATGGTCGGAGGTGCGGCAAGCAAATCCGTAGGAGCGGCGGCAGCTACGGTAGGCGTGGGGGCGGCGGTCGTAACTGGCGGAGCCTCCCTTGCGGGTGCGGCACAACAAGCGCATAGTGATGGCGGGGGTGTCATCAGAGGTACGGCAAGAACCATAATGGCCCAAACCGGTATCGGCCGGTCTTACAGCCGTGGCGCGGATAACGCACGTTCCATCAACAACGTGGGCAAATCCGACTCCAACTATAAGCCTGGAGGGGCTGGCAGTTGACAATAACATCATGGGCAGGTGGGGCAACCCACCACCCATTTGGAAACAGACGCAATCATTATTAAACCAGAAACCATTACGACATGCTAATACAATCCTTAGAACAAAAGACACGGCTCGCCCTGACGACAGTAGTACTGACTGTCGTAGGGTGTGTCATCATCTGCTGCTTCACGCTCTACCAGAGTGCCAAGCTCGTCAGTGCCGAGCGCAGCCAGATTTATATCCTTGACGGGGACATCCCTTTCCTTGCGGAACGCAGCTTGCAGGAAGCCAACTTCGTGATGGAGGCAAAGGCACACATCCAGCTGTTCCATCAGTACTTCTTCAACCTGCCGCCTGACGACGACTACATCAAATGGACACTTGGCAAGGCGATGTACATGGCCGACGGCACTGCCTTGAAGCAGAAACAGGCAATGGACGAGAACGGCTTTTATTCCGACATCATCTCAAGCTCCGCTGTATGTACCATCAAATGCGACTCCATCCAGTTCGATGAGAGGGAGCATAAGTTCAAGTACTTCGGTACGCAGCTTATCAAGCGTCGCAGCCGGGATTTGAAACGTTCCATCGTAACGATGGGCGAGATTGAGAATGTTCCGAGGACACAGAACAACCCGCACGGGATGCTGATTACCAACTGGAGGACGCTTGAGAACAAGGACTTAAGCTATTAACGACGACATTTATTTGGAACCATAAGGCCATGAAAATATTCAAGAATACCAAGGCAAAGAAGGATGCCAAGATAGCCAAGGGTTTAAAGTCATTCCTTGTCAAGTTCAAAATCAAGGAGAAGGTGGCCCGGGCCAACAAGTGGGCGGAAGCCAACAAGAAGCGCACCTCGTGTATAACGATAGGAGTATTGCTTCTTTCCCTCATAGTGGGAAGCTGGCTCACACTTACCGCCAGACAGAACGAGGCTCAGATGCTTAGCGGACTGTCGGATGTCAAGCCAATGTTCGAGGGCATGCATCGCATACAGAAAGTGAAGAGCATGCAGGTGGAGCAGACAACGGAGATGACCAACAAGGGCAAACAGCTAAAGCATGAGTTGGATTCACTCATTGCTCTGCCTGTCAAGACTCACAAGGACTCCACGGACATCATTGTCAAGTACAAGCAACTTGAACTGGTGGTCAAATATCTCGATAACGACATTAAGGAAAGTCAAGCTCAATAACTAATGAACTAAGAAACTCAAAAACCAACTTATATGAACCTACAGAAACTAAAGAAACTGAACTTCAGACAGCCAAAGTACGCACTGCCGTTGGTCGTGCTTGTCCCGCTACTGGCACTGATTTACTTCGCCATCGAGACGTTTTCGGGAAAGTCAGAAATGGCACAGAACGGCGTGGTGACCGATTCCATCAATATGTCTTTGCCCGACGCGAGGACTGAGGGCTTTGACGGCAAGATGGCGGCTATGACCAGACGTTATGGCGACAGTGACGCATTCACAGCCGTTGACGCACTTGGAGACGAGATTGAGAGCAAGGACTCGCTTGCCAACGGCTACAATGAGAACGAGATGGGCGAGATTGACAAAATCAAGGCAGCACGTCTCAAGGAGTTGGAGGCACAGAGGGAAATCCAGCGCAGCCATGCCGGGAATATGCGCAACCTCAATTCCAATTCTTATGGCTATGGCAGCGGCGGGTATGGATTACGCTCACAACAATCTGAGTTGAACGACTATGCGCGTGAGTTGGAGGAGATACAGAACCGAAGCCTTGAACGCCAGCGCAAGTATCAGGAGGAGCAAGACCGTAAGGATAGGGAAGCCGAGGCCGAGGAACGTCGCCAACGACAGGAGATGATTGACGCTCTAACAGGCAACACAAAGAAGCAGCAGCAGCCTGAAGAGAAAGCAGAAATCGTCGAGAAGGTCAAGGATGCCAATTCCGAGAAGTTCAACACCGTGTCCAATGAAGAGAATGTCGATGAGCCGCTTATCAAAGCTATGATTGACAAGACCACCAAGGCTCGTGAAGGCACGAGACTTCGCTTCAAATTGCTTGATGACGTGACTGTAAAGGGATTGAAGCTAAAGAAAGGCTCGTACTTGTATGGTATTGTGACAGGTTTCGGTCAGCAGCGTGTCAAGGCGAACATCACATCAATCCTTGTCGGCAACAAGTTCATTAAGGTCAACCTTGCCGTGTATGACAATGACGGAATGGAGGGCTTTTATGTGCCCGAGTCCACTTTCCGTGAAATGGTCAAGGACGCGAGTGCCAATGTCGCCAACCAGCAGATAAACTTTGATGCCAATAGCGGTTACGGCATATCCGCAGAGGTGCTTGCGTTGCAGGCTTTGCAGAATACGTATCAGTCGGCAAGCTCGGCGGTAAGCACCAACATCCGCAAGAACAAGGCGAAGATAAAGTATAACACAATCGTATATCTTATTAACACAGAGACAACTAACCAATAAAGCCAAACAAATACTATAACACCATGAAGAAGATGATTTTCACCCTTTTGTCGGCAGTGATGGTAAGCCTTGCTGGCACCGCACAGACAGAAAAGCCGGACTCGGCAAAGACCGTCCACTACATCCACACGCCCTCATACGATGGCAACGTGGCGAACACAATTTATGTCAATGAGGAAGTGACCACCCATGTCATCATGCCTGAGAACATCAAGCTCGTAGACATCAGCACGGCGAAGATTGTCGGCAACCAGTGCGCCGACAATATCGTCCGCTTGAAGCCCGCCAACCGAATGCTTGACAAGGAACTGGCAGGAACAATCACTGTAATAGGTGAGCGGCATATCGCCCAGTTCAAGGTTGTCTACACTAAAGGCCCGGCTAAAGCTAACTCCGTGTATAACATCACGCAGGACGATATGCGCCAGTACACCAACCCAGATGTGAGCATGACGCAGGGCGACATGGCGCGTCTTGCATGGTCAATCTTTACAAGTAAGCGCAATAAGTACGGCATAGGCTCAAAACTGTATGGTATCAAGGCATGTGTGAACAATATCTATACAGTCGGCGACTACTTCTTCATTGACTTCTCTTTGAAGAATCTCAGCAAGATAAAGTACGACATCGCCGAGATACGATTGAAACTGATGGACAAGAAGGAGTTGAAAGCAACCAACAGCCAGACTATAGAGTTGACTCCTGTTTATATGATAAACCATGACAAGAGTTTCCAAAAGGAGTACCGCAACGTGATTGTGCTGAAGAAACTGACCTTTCCCAACGAGAAGAAGCTACGCCTTGAAATCAGCGAGGAGCAGATAAGCGGACGTGTCAGCTATATCGACATCAACTATCGTGACATCCTCAATGCCGACAGCTTCTCGGAGAAGTTGCTGATGAACCTACAGTAGAAGCCAGACCACGCGCATATATATTATGGAACAACAGTTTGGTACATTGAATTGTTTTTTAATTTGGTGTACCAAACCCTTAAACTCTTTAATGCACTATGATGGACGAGACAAGGGAGCAGCAGCAGATGTATAATATGTTCCGCAGCTGCATCTACCTTATACTGATAGTCGAGATAATCATGAACCTGCCCATAACGGCTGACAACCGCATGACAGGCTTTGTCCTTGAGCTTTTCCACCGTTTCAAGGTCTTTGACAGCGTGGCGGCATGCAAGGTCATGGAATTGATATGTGTCGGCGTTACCTGTATCGGCACACGTGCGCAGAAAAGCCTGAAATGGAACATGAGGACGATGGTAGTATATCCGATAACCATAGGTTGCGTCGCGACTGAATTGTGCTTTATCTTCCATGCTGGCTCATGGGGTGGCTATTTCTCAGGCATTCCAATGAACCGTTGTCTGTATGCGCTCTGCTCTGTTATTGGTATAATGATGATACACCAAGGACTTGACGCTATTGCCAAATACTACAACGCCAAGGTGGGTGATGACAAGTGGAACTTCGAGAACGAGAGTTTCGAGCAGAGCAAGGAAAAGGACGAGAACGACTATTCTGTGAACATTCCCATGGTGTACTATTATGAGAAGAAGCTCAACAAAGGGTGGATAAATATAATCAACCCTTTCAGAGCAACTATAGTATTGGGAACGCCCGGTTCTGGTAAGTCTTTTGGCATCATCGACCCGTTCATCAGACAGCACTCGGCAAAAGGGTTTTCTATGATGGTATACGATTATAAGTGGCCCAGCCTCGCAAAGACATTGTTCTACCAGTATTGCAAGAACCGTAAGCTTGGCAAGCTGCCTGAAGGATGCAAGTTCCGGGTCATCAACTTCGTCGATGTGGAATACTCCAACCGTGTGAATCCTATTCAGAAGAAGTACATCCCTGATTTGGCGGCTGCGTCAGAGACTGCTGCGACACTTCTTTCATCTCTGAATAAGGGTGGCGGAGAGAAAAAGGGCGGCTCAGAGGCTTTCTTTCAGAACAGTGCTGAGAACTTCCTTGCGGCAATCATCTATTTCTTCGTGAACTTCCATCCGACCGGCTATAAGAATGGCAAGCGGCTTACCCGTTATGTCCTATATGACGGCAGGAAACTGAAGCTTGTCATCCGCAACTGGTATGACTACAAGGCTCTTGACGAGGACGGAGTTGTTGTATTGGACTTCATCGACAAGGACAGCAACAACGTGTCAACCGATGCTGATGGTATGTTTGTCGACCTTAACGGCTTCAAGTACTTGGACAAGAACCAAAACGAGATTTACATCGAAAGGTGCTGGTATGAGGACGATAACGGTAAGGAAGTAGAGCCTGACACCATCACGGGAGAATACTCGGACATGCCGCATGTTTTGAGCTTCCTTGGACGCAGCTATTCAGAGGTATTTGACATTCTCATGCAAGACCCGAAGATAATGTCGTTGATGGCACCGTTCCAGTCTGCCTACAAGAACAAGGCCAATGACCAGCTTGAGGGTATGGTTGGCACACTCCGTGTAAATGCTGCCCGTCTTGTTTCCCCAGAGGCTTATTGGGTGTTTACAGGCGATGACTTCGATCTTAAAATCTCAGACAGAAACAACCCAAGTTACCTTGTGATAGCCAATGACCCGGAAAAGGAGCAGGTAATCGGCTCGCTCAATGCCCTTATCCTCAACCGTCTTGTTACCCGTGTCAACTCCAAGGGCAATCTGCCCGTAAGCATCATCGTTGACGAGTTGCCCACACTTTACTTCCACAAGATAGACAGGCTGATAGGCACGGCTCGAAGCAACAAAGTGGCGGTAACATTAGGCTTTCAGGAACTTCCTCAGTTGGAGGCCGACTATGGAAAGAACGGCATGCAGAAGATTATCACTACATGCGGTAACATCTTCATGGGTGCGGCTCGCAACAAGGAAACCCTTGAATGGGCTCAGAACGACGTATTCGGCAAGGCGAAGCAGACAAGCAAGTCCATAACCATCAATGACAGTAAAATCTCTACAAGTATCAGTGAGAAGATGGACTACCTTGTTCCTGCCGCCAAGATAGCTGACATGGCTACCGGTTGGCTTGCTGGTCAGGCAGCCCGTGACTTCACTCCAACAGAGAAGTCATCTTTCAGCAGCATCAGCCTTGAGGAAAGTCCTGAGTTCAAGACGACCAAGTATTTTTGCAAGACCGCATTCGACATGGGCAAAATCAAGAAGGAGAAAGCCCGCTATCAGGAACTCCCGAAAATATATGCCTTCAAGAGCGCAAGAGACAAGGAAATTATGCTTAACCGCAACTTTGCCAGAGTGAATTCTGAAATCGACCAGCTCATTGAGACAGTTCTCGGCGCGTCAAGAAAGTCAGACGATAACAAATAACAAATAACAAAAACTAACCAAACAACAATAACTACTATGGAAAACTTCAACTTTACTTTGTATTTGCTAAGCGCACTGTGGGGCATGTCTTTCGCCGCCCTCCTAAAGCTGGCATGGGACTTTCTCCACATTGGCAGCGTGAAAGCTAAAGAGCCTGACAAAAAGGATGACGAGCCTAAGGAGAATCATCCCAAAGGTATCAGACTCTTTGACGTACCGGGCAAGACCCTTGAGGCGGAAAAGATGACCATTGCCCAAGCATCGCCTGGCGACTGTGACGGTGGAGCGCTGGTAATCCTCACAACGCATGATGGTGAGACAGAGTTCAATCTGACCGCCCTTTACCAGAATTCAGAGGGCAAGGTCTTTTATGACAGGCAAGCGTTTCAGGTTCGTGAAAACAAAGTCGTAAAGCAGATTGGCGTGTTCACCTATCACTGCAAGGGAGACTATATGGCAACAGTGCCAGTCGTGGACTTCTATGAGAAGGAAGCCAATGATAATTCATAGACAAAAGTAAAATAAATTAACCAATACTGCCACTATTGGCACTTTTTGTGCCATAGTTGGCGGTATTTGGCACACTTCAAGCCTTTGTGCATTATAGGCACGGACATTGCATTATGGTAAGTGAAGCTCGGAAGTCCGAAGAAGGAAACCGAAAGGAGACCGACCGAGGATGGAAGAGCCGAGGATAAATAAAGAACTAAACAACCGAGGCTTCCAAATGGTCGCTAAGGTTGGAAAATAAAAATTGGAGGATTTGACTTATGACAATGTTTCCAGCACTTCGCAGAATGAATTCAGAA
>CAZTUD010000099.1:0-9732 GCA_964616945.1 uncultured Prevotella sp.
TCTTCTTCTGAGGGTCTGTGTTGGTCTCGAGATAGTTCTCCACAAGCAGCTGTACTGCCTTTATGATGTATTTCCAGCCCTTGCTGTTTTCCAGGCGTTTTATGAAGTCGTCCATTTTCGACTCGCTTTTCGACAGTTCCACCTGCCGGTAAGTGTTCCAGAAGTCGTCGCTGCGGTTGTATGCGTCGCTCTCAATCCTCGTCTTGGCCTTGCCCCAGAACAGCTGTTTGGGCAGGGGGTCGAAGGCGTATTCGGTGAGGCGTGTGTTGCGTATGACTAATGCGTCCTGCAATGGCTTCATTATGTGCAGCTCGGCATACATGTCGTCGCGTGAGAGCACCCACTCACCATTGTCGAGCTTGGTGTATTCCTGCTCAATGCGCATGTCGTCAATCCAGTTCACGTCGCTGCGCTTGGGAATGGTGAGGTTGCACTGCTTCACGTGGAGCGTGGAGTCGGCAAGCACGAAAAGCTCGCCACGGAAGCCGAAGTCCTGCTGGTTGGCGGGAATGAACTGGAGGTGGTAGCACAGGTCGTTGTCAACGAATGTGGTGTCCTCAATGTAGAAGTGGTAGAAGGAGATGGCGGAGCGGCCTATGGGCGACACGAATTGGTATTGCACGAGGCGTATCTCGTCGTCGTAGATGTCAACGTCGGTGAAGAGTTCCTTCAACATCTTGTTCAGTATCTCGCCGGTGGCAAGCACCTTGCCGATGCCGTTCGACTGCTGTCCGCGTATGATGTCCTTTTCCTCGCGCGGGCTTTTGCGGTAGATGTGCTGCGAAACGGTCTCGTCAACCGACAGCGGCAGAATGCGCTTGTCGTTGAACGGCGACGGCTCCACCTGGTCAACGAGATATGGCCGCTTCTTGAAGAAGTTGCCCTCAAGCTGCTTGTCGGTGATGTCGTTTAAGGCAAGCGTTATCTTCTGGTATTTGTCATATTGGTAATAGTCATGGTTGCCGAGGTCGGTCTTTTTCTTTGCGGCAATCACGCGGCGCATCAACGCCACCGCCGGGTTGTCCTTGCGGTGATAGTGCCCGCGCTTGCTTTTCACCACGACTTCTGAGAGCGACTTTGAGCTTTCTTGCAGCACTATGCGCCCCAGGTTGGACGACGATTCTGTTATTTTTATGGTCTTGTTGCTGAAGCCCACGCTGCTCACGGTGAGCGTCCAGCCTGGATGGCGTTTCAGGGTGAACTTGCCCTCTATGTCGCTTGATGCGGCTATCTGGTGCCCGCGGTACGACACGCTGGCGTAGGGAATGGCATAGCCATCCTTGTCCACAATTTGTCCTGTTATGTTTTGGCCCTTTGCCGTGATGACACTGAGCATCATCGCCAGCAACAAGGCCAGGCGTATATACATCATTGGCAGTTTCTGCTATATTATTCCTTCAACAATCTTGCTAATACTGTTCTTTTTGGCGCATTTTATGCCTTTGGGATGTGCAAAGTTACCCATATTATTGTGAAAAGGCAGAAAACTGTTTGCCGAATTATGGTTTTTTATTAAATTTGCACGCTGAAAACATAATCACTTATGAACGACAAAGGAAATCTCACCGACAAGTGCCCTCCCTTTTTGCCAGTGCTTATAGGTACGGGCTTTGGCAGCGGCTTCTGGCCGTGGGGACCTGGCACGGCAGGCTCTGTGCTTGCCACTGCCATTTGGGTGGTGCTGGCGTTGGCTCTTCCTGCCGACGGCATCGCCTTGCATGCCATCACGTGGCTGCTTGTAATAGTTTTTACGGCTCTTGGCACGTGGGCGACAGCCCGCCTGCAGCCATATTGGGGCGACGACCCTTCGCGCGTGGTGGTTGACGAGATGGTGGGCGTGTGGATTTCGCTTGCCATACTTTCACGGGGCGACTGGTGGTGGGCTCTTGCCGCGCTTGTGCTTTTCCGCTTCTTCGACATCGTGAAGCCGCTGGGCATCCGCAACCTTGACCGCCGCACAGGGGCGTTCTGGGTGATGGGCGACGACATTCTCGGAGGCATTTATTCACTTATAGTGCTTTTTGCCGCGCGTTGGGCAATAGGCTTGCTGCAATAAACCGCAACGGCATCTATGGGAAGAATAAGACATGAGCTATGGACGTTCTGCAAGGCTGAGGCGAGCGCCTCGGCGGCGAGCGTCGTCGATTTCGGCTTGGCAATCATCCTTTCGCAGACGGGGTTGCTGTATTACGCCTACGCCAACATCGTGGGCGTGGTGTCGGGCGGACTTACCAATTTCACTCTCAACAGCCGCTACGTCTTTGCGCATACGGGGCGTGGCGTGCGCTCCTTGGCAATGCGCTACCTCATGGTGTGGACGGGCAGCATGCTCCTCAACGGCGGAGTTACCAATATGGTTACGTGGCTCGTCGGGGCCAAGTGGTTTGTCATAGTGAAGTGCTGTGTCGCAATGTGCGTGGCGTTCGGCTTCAACTACCCGCTCCAGCGCGGCTTCGTGTTCAAGAAAAAAAGCTTGGAGAGTTAGGAGATAGGAGAGTTAGGAGATAGGAGTTAGGAGATAGGAGTTAGGAGTTAGAAATGAGAATTTTGAATTTTGAATTAAATATGAATTACAGGGATTTCTTTCAGAAGATAATCTACCAGATTATCAACCCGCTCATCAAGGGCATGATACGGGTGGGCATCACGCCCAACATCGTCACCACGGTGGGCTTTCTCGGCAACATTCTTGCTGCCATCTTCTTCATCTACGCCTCGCAGGAGCCTTTGCTCGAAGACCAGACCACGACGATAGGGTGGGGCGGCTTCATCATCATTGCGTCGGGGCTTTTCGACATGATGGACGGCCGCCTGGCACGATTGGGCAACATGAGCTCGCAGTTTGGTGCCTTGTGGGACTCCACCCTCGACCGCTATTCCGAGCTTGTGTCGCTTTTCGGCGTTGTGCTTGTCTTCCTTGAGGACGGCGACGAGTGGTTTTGGATGGGCGTGGTAACCTTTGCCGCAATGGTGGGCAGCGTCATGGTGAGCTATGTCCGTGCCCGCGCCGAGGGCATAGGCCTGGAGTGCAAGGTGGGCCTCATGCAGCGGCCAGAGCGCGTGGTGGTGCTGGCGTTGACGGCCATGATTACTGGCTTCACGGGTTCGTTGTGGTGGCTTGCGGGCGGCATGATTGTCATTGCCGTGCTTGCCAACTTCACGGCTTTCTGGCGTGTGGCTTATTGTTATAAAATGCTGAAATAGCAGTATGGACTGTCTTCTTATCGCGATATTGTTCGCCATAATGGTGGCAATAAAGCCTACGCGCAAGTTCGCGCTCTACATGTTGCCGTGGTTCCTGTTCGGGTTCATCTACAGCAGCTTCAGGTTTCTGCCCAACTATGAGGTGAATCCTATCGACGTGCGTGGCATTTACGATGCCGAGAAGTCGCTCTTCGGCATCAACACCGCTGCGGGGCGGCTCATTCCCGGCGAATGGTTTGCCATTCACCATTGGCCTGCCGCCGACTTCATGGCGGGCTTGTTCTATCTTTGCTGGGTGCCCGTGCCCATGCTTTTTTCCTTCTATCTTTATTTCACCAAGCGTTACCAGTGGACACTGAGGTTTACGTGGGCTTTCCTCATTGTCAACCTCGTGGGCTTCGTGGGCTACTACCTCCACCCCGCGGCCCCACCTTGGTATGCCATGAACTACGGCTTTACACCAATTCTCCACACGCCTGGCAACGTGGCGGGGCTTGGCAGGTGGGATGCCATGACGGGCATCAACCTCTTCCATAGCATCTATGGCAAGAATGCCAACGTGTTTGCCGCCGTGCCGAGCCTCCATGCCGCCTACTTGCTCGTAACCACGGTCTATTCCGTGATGAGCCGCCGCCGTTGGTTCACCTCTTGCCTTTTTGCGTTCATCTGCGTGGGCATCTGGTTCACGGCAGTCTATACGGGCCACCACTACGTCATCGACGTGCTTCTCGGCATCCTCACGGCAATAGTCGGCATCATCATCACCGAGCTGCTGTGGCGTAAGGTGCGCACGAGGTTCGGATATGCCGCCAAAAAATAAAAAGGGATGAAAAACAAACTACTGGGCCTTTTACTTGTTTTGTCGCTCGTCTCCGTTGCGGCCTCTGCGCAGCAACAGGAGCGGCCTCGTGTCGCCGTCGTGCTGTCGGGCGGCGGGGCAAAGGGCGTTGCCCACATTGGCGTGCTGAAGGTCATTGAGCGGGCGGGCATACCCGTTGACATCGTAACGGGCACGTCGATGGGAAGCATCATCGGCGGGCTTTACAGTTGCGGATGGACAGCCGACAGGCTCGACTCAATGGTGCGGCGGCAAGACTGGACTTTCCTGCTCTCCGACAAGGGCGACTATTATTCGCAAAACCTGCGCGACCGTGAGAAGCAGGCCACCTACGCCTACAGCAAGACGTTCTCCATGAGCCGCAAGCACCGCCTGCAGGATGCGGGGCTCATTCAGGGCAAGAACCTGATGAAGCTCTTCCGACAGCTCACGGCTGGATACACCGATTCCATCGACTTCAACAGCCTGCCCATACCGTTTGCTTGTGTGGCGACCAACATCGTGGACAACAGCGAGTACGACTTCCACAGTGGCGTGCTTGCCGAGGCCATGCGCACCAGCATGTCCATTCCCGCCTTCTTCTCGCCCGTGAGGAAGGGCGGCATGGTGCTTGTCGACGGCGGACTGCGCAACAACTATCCTGCCGACATCGCCAAGCAGATGGGAGCCGACTACATCATCGGGGCCACCGTGCAGGGCACGCCGCGCACCGCCGACGACCTCTCGTCGGGAGCCTCCGTGCTTGGGCAGATTGTGGACGTGAACTGCAAGAACAAGTATGAGGACAACCTGAAGATTACCGACGTGGCGATACGTGTCAACACCAAGGGCTACAGCGCGGCAAGCTTCACGCCTGCCGCCATCGACACGCTTGTGCGCCGTGGCGAGGAGGAGGCCATGCGCCATTGGGACGACCTCATGGCGTTGAAGCAGAAGCTTGGCCTGGGCGATGGCTACCGTCCTCAGCCCAAGCCTTTCAACACCGAGGCCTTGCAGTCGGCCGATTTTTCCGAACCCGACACCCTGCGGCGACCGGCACACGACATGGCGCAGGGCAACGTAGGTTTGCGTTTCGACCTTGAGGAGATGGTGGCGATGCAGCTCAATGGTGTCTATTCAATGTCGAAACGTCCCATTGACCTTGAGGCGACGCTCCGGTTGGGCAAGAACATCCACACCGCACTGCAAGGCACATGGTACACGCCGCGTGATGTGGGCGTGTCTTTTGCTTACAATTTTTGGCACAACGACCTCGATGTTTACCAACATGGCCACAACGACTTCAACTTCACGCTCAACCACCATCAGGTGAGGCTTGCCTTTGCCGACATCAACGTGCGCAACCTGTCGATGGACCTTTCGGCACGCTTCGATGCCTATAACTTCAACAAGCTAATGGTTTCGAGCAAGGTGGGGCACGAGTCGTTCTCGCTGCCCAACGACCACTTCATAAGCTACCACGCCAACCTTCACTACAACTCCGAGAACACGGCGTTGTTTCCCACGCGCGGCGCGAGGTTCTTGGCCGAATACGCCTATTTCACCGACAATTTTGCCACCTACGACGGCCATCGCGGTTTCAGCGAGGTGAACGCCGCGTGGCGCATGTCGTTCCGCCTCAGCCCCATGCTCACGCTGCAGCCCATGTTCTACGGGCGGATGCTGTTCGGCAGCGACATACCGCGCATCAGGCGCAACGTCGTTGGCGGCCAGTGGTTCGGGCACTACTTGGAGCAGCAAATGCCGTTTGTCGGCGTTGGTCATTTTGAGATTGTGGACAACCATTTCGTGGCGTGCCAGCTGAAGCTTCAGGCCCGCCTCACCGAGAACAACTACGTGCTGCTAAAGGCCGTTGGGGCGCAGATAGCCGACAAGCCGCGCCGCCTGCTCGACGACGGTCCCGCGCTCGGCTTCCAGACCGCCTACTATTACCAGACCATCTTTGGTCCCGTGGGCGCAACGCTCGGCTGGTCGGATAAGACCCACCGCGTCAACTTCTTCATCAGCCTCGGCTACGAGTTCTGAAGAGACGGTTGCCTTTCCGCCAAGTCGATTAGCGCAACTCCCACCCTCTCTATCACGCCAGTAACCAAGGCATTGCCCATAAGGAAGGCGCGGCGCATGTCAGACGCGCCTTCCTTTTCCCCCAAAAGATTTTTTTCGTACTGAAAATAACCATTTTTATTCTGTTGAAGACATTAAGGCTTTTGCTTTTTCCCTGTTGAGAGTCTCAAGGGCAGTCTCGAAGCCGTCGAGAAAAGCAAAGACCTCGCTTGGAGTTGTGAGGGAAACATGGTATGAGCCGAGAATAAATATGGCTCTGCTCATATCTTTATTGCGCCTGAAAGATATTAAGTTTGGCACGTTTATTTCTCCGCAAATACGTGCTATGGCATTTTGCATAAGTTTGTTGTTCGTCATTTTTCTTAGCAATTTTTGTTGTAACAATGCAAAATAACTAAAAGATTTGCATTCTTTTGCCGAAAGATCATTCTTTAACCTTATGAATATCTGCCACAACCTTTTGTGATAATAACCATGAAATAAATTAACAAAAAGTAAAAAGTTAGGACAACGGGAAATTGGTGTTCTACAAGCGGAAAACGCCTTTTGCGGTGCCTTCACTGACCTCATGCGGCGTGTGGGAATGTACCTTACGGCGTAAGGGCTCCTGCTTTACGCCGCCAAGGTGTCTTCTTCGCGGCGTAGGGAAGGCTTCTTGGCGGCGCGAAGCAGGCACCTTGCCGCCGCGAAGGTCGGAGGTTTGCGGCGATTAGAAAGCTTAAAATTTGTTATATCGTTGATTTATAGAGACTTAACAACATCGCTCACCATTGCGCTGTACGAAATAATTCTTTGGTTGATTGAAAATATCGCGCTCACAGAGGGGGTTGCACGGAAAAGAATTTTACAACAACCGCTTTGCTCTCGCTGAATAAACTTTTTGTCTCGCAGATTTCGCAAATCTCGCAATTTTTTCTCATTACCCAATGGGGTGTACTTTGGTTATGAGGAAAATCAGCGAAATCGGCAATCGTTCAAATGGACAGAAATCAGCTTATCCGCGCAATCTGCGAGACAAAAAAGGTATTGCGAGAAATGGGCGGAGCATCAGTGCCGAGGCGGAAAGCAATATGCGTGCCGCAGCCCAGTGTCCTTTTCGCCGCAAAGTATGTTCGTGGTAGCTGTCAATGAAAAAAAACATTAATCTTTGTGCCTGTTATTTATAAAATTGCTACCTTTGCACATTAATATATAAGAGAAACAGAGGAAAAGACAATATGGATAACTTCTATAGGGTGGGGCTTGACGTAGGGTCCACTACCGCGAAGGTAGCCGTGCTCGACAATTCGGACCACCTCGTTTACTCGCGTTACGAGCGCCACAACGCTAAGGTGAGGGAGCTTGTTTCGACTTATTTCAATGAGATAAAGCAAAAGCTTGGCGACATAAAGATGAGGCTTTGCGTTACGGGCTCCGTGGGCATGTCAACCGCCGAGGAACTTGGCGCTGAGTTTGTGCAGGAGGTGGTGGCCGCCACCGTCTTCGCCCGCCATCGTTACCCCGAGGCCAAGGCCCTAATCGACATTGGCGGCGAGGATGCCAAAGTGGTGTTCTTCAACGGCCAGAGCACCGAGCTGCGTATGAACGGCAACTGCGCCGGCGGCACGGGAGCGTTCATCGACCAGATGTCGGTGCTGATGGGCTGCGACAACCAGCGGATGAACGACTTGGCTATGGAGTCGACCCACATTTACCCGATGGCCGCCCGCTGCGGCGTGTTCGCCAAGACCGACATTCAGAACCTCATGTCGCGCAACCTGCCCGAAAGCGACATCGCGGCCTCAATTTTCCACAGCATTGCCGTGCAGACAGTTACCACGCTTAGCCACGGCTGCGACTTCTCTGCTCCGATATTGCTTTGCGGCGGCCCGCTCACGTTCTTGCCCGCCTTGCGCAAGGCTTTCGCCGATTATCTCGACATGC
Source organism: uncultured Prevotella sp. (assembly GCA_964616945.1). GTDB lineage: Bacteria > Bacteroidota > Bacteroidia > Bacteroidales > Bacteroidaceae > Prevotella. The sequence continues at coordinate 8,030 of CAZTUD010000099.1, forward strand.
CTCTCAGCGACTTCATAGTGCTGAAGGAGGGCAACCTCATCCCGGCTCTCGGATGTGCGATAAGGAGCGGGAATACAATTCAAAATTCAGACTTAGGTTTTCGGAATTCAGGAATAACGACAGTTTCGGAGTTTGCCGAAAGGTTGGCGGCAGCAAGCGAAGGGAAAGCCAAGGGAGAGCAAGTTAAGTGCGCTGCCGCTTGCGGCAGCAACCAAGCCTGTGCTTGCGAAAGCCGGCAGGAGGATTGCGGCAGCAACGCAAAGCCGAAAGTGGAAATAGAGGAGGTTCTTCCCCCTCTCTTCCGCAGCGAGGCGGAGCATGAGGCTTGGGTAGAGAGCAAGGCAAAATATGCCACGCCCGTTTATCCAATGCACAAGGGCGACGAATATGTTACCATTGGCATCGACTCAGGCTCCACGACGACCAAGATTATTGCCGTGCGCGCCTTCGACGATGCTTCTTCCCCCCTCTCTGAAGGAGATGGCCAGGGGATGAGGCAGGGTCAAATTGTCTTCACCGACTACTCCATGAACCTCGGCAACCCTATCCATGCCGTGGAGGAGGGATTGAAACGCCTCAAGGCGAAAGCTGACGAGGCGGGCGCGACGCTCCACGTCGTGGGCTCATGCTCGACGGGCTATGGCGAGGAACTTATAAAGGCCGCCTTCAACCTTGACGAGGGCATAATAGAGACTATGGCACACTATCGTGCCGCCGAGAGGCTGATGCCCGACGTGAGCTTCATCCTCGACATTGGCGGGCAGGACATGAAGGCCATATTTGTGGACAACGGAGCTGTGACGCGCATGGAACTCAACGAGGCTTGCTCGTCGGGTTGCGGTACGTTCATACAGACGTTCGCCCAAGGCCTTGGCTACAAGGTGGAGGACTTCGCGCAGATTGCCTGCCGGGGCACGGAGCCGAGCGACCTCGGCACGCGCTGCACCGTGTTCATGAACTCGAAGGTGAAGCAGGTGATGCGCGAGGGAGCCACCGTTGAGGACATCGCCGCAGGCCTCAGCTATTCCGTGGTGCGCAACTGCCTCTACAAGGTGCTGAAGCTGCGTGGCAACGACTCGCTCGGCAACCATATTGTGGTGCAGGGCGGTACTATGAAGAACGACTCTGTGGTGCGTGCTTTCGAGCTGCTCACCGGCACCGATGTCGCTCGCTCCAACATGCCGGAGATGATGGGCGCGTATGGGTGTGCGCTGCATGCAATTCAGAGTAAAGTGAAAAGAGTTGAGAGTAAAGAGAACGCACAGATAAACAATGACGAGCTTTCATCAAACATTTCTCTTTCCTCTCCACTCTCTCCTCTTTCCTCTTATTCCACCAAGCTCCTCAACTGCCACGGCTGTGAGAACCAGTGTTTCGTGACGATGTATAAGTTTGCGGGTGGCAGGAAGTTCTATTCGGGCAACAAGTGCGAGCGCGTGTTCAACAACAAGGGCAAGAACGACGTAAAGGGCGAGAATATTTACACCTACAAGTATCACTTGCTGTTTGACAGGGCAGCCTCTCCCCTGCCCTCCCCGAAAGGGGAGGGGGATGCTTCCCTACACGATGGTAATGCAGATACCGCTCAATCTCCCTCCCCTATCGGGGAGGGCAGGGGTGGGGCTGCCATTGTTGCCATTCCACGCGTGTTGAACATGTACGAGGACTTCCCGTTTTGGCACGCGCTGTTCACCACGGCTGGC
>CAZTUD010000100.1:0-9725 GCA_964616945.1 uncultured Prevotella sp.
TTTCTTTTGCCTACTTTTGCAAGCGAGAACCACTGTTAAGTGGCTATCTACATAATATTAAAGGCGTTTACTTGACGCTTTGTTCTTGACGGTAGGAAATCTGGTAAATTTCAATCGAAGTCAAAGAGCATTGCAACAGTAGATGCCCATCGGTGTGTATTATATCTATATGATACATACAAGCGTGGGCTCTGGTGTTGCTCGTTCCGACTTCGATGGGCAATTACCAGAGCCTCCTGCTGTGGAACGGGTAACGGGTAAGGATCCTGCGCTTTCTTTATATCATTAAGACCTCCTTTGTCTGGGATTCGGCTTAGGGCAATAGCGGGAATGCAGACGATAACCATTCTTATACCATGCTACAATGAGGAGAAATCACTTCCCATGCTGATGCGCGAGCTTGAAAAGCTAAAGCAGATGGAAAGTCAGTACCAATGGGAATTTCTCTTTGTCAACGACGGCAGCAAGGACAGCACGCTGGAATTGGTAAAGAGCTATCATGCGGCGGATGCGTCTGTCCATTATGTTGACCTGTCGCGCAACTTCGGCAAGGAGAACGCCATGCTTGCGGGCTTTGACTATGCGCAGGGCGATTGCGTCGTGATTATTGACGCCGACCTTCAGGACCCGCCTGAGATAATACCCGAAATGATAGACTATTGGCGGCAGGGCTACCAGGATGTTTATGCAAGGCGCAGGTCGAGGGGCAAGGAGTCGTGGCTTAGGAGAAAATTGTCGCTGGCTTATTACAGCATACTTCAGCATTCATCACGGTTTGATGTCTTGCAGAATGTCGGCGACTTTAGGCTGCTCGACCGCAAGTGCGTTGACGCATTGAAGAAACTGAGGGAAAGCGAGCGATACACCAAAGGATTGTTTTGCTGGATTGGCTATAAGAAAAAAGAGGTGTTGTTCGACCGGCACGACCGCATTGCGGGGCAGTCGTCATTTAATTTCAGAAAGCTGTTTGCCCTTGCCTTGGACGGAATAACGTCTTTTACAACTGCTCCCCTCCGCATTTCCACCGTCATGGGACTTCTGCTCTCGCTGCTTGCCTTCATCTATATGTGCTATTTTCTGGCAAAGACTATTTTCTTCGGCGACCCCATAAAAGGTTTCCCGACACTCATCATTGTCATTCTGCTGTTGGGAGGCATACAGCTGCTCTCGTTGGGCATCATAGGTGAATATCTCGGGAGGGTGTTCAATGAAGCAAAGCACCGCCCCGTCTATCTTATTAACGAATATAGTGAAGATGAAAAGTCAAAATAAGCTTGTGAGGCTGTCGCAAGTAGTTTTCTTCTTGTGGGTCATAGCTCAGATAGTGTTGGTAATTCTTTTTTGGAACATGCCCGATGGCCCTGATGAAAAAGGGTATGTCGCCCATGCGCTGGCAAATTTCGTCAACGGCACGACTTATCCGTCCCAGCTTAATCTCTATGACCAATACATACAATCGCCAGGCATGGTCAACTATTTCATTTTGCAACACATCTTGTTCGGCACCACCACATTCCACATCGACCGTGCCATCAACATCATCCTTAACGTATGTATTGTGCTTGAGATACACTGGCTTGCCAAGCGTTTCTTCAATGAGCGAACAGCTGCTTTGGCTGTTATCTTGTACTGTGTCACCACGACAAACATCTTTGCCCCTGTCATGGTAATTACGGAGCTGCCGTATTTGTTTCTGGCATTGAGCGGTCTTTGCCTCTCATTGAGCAAAAGGTGGTACGTCATTGCCATAGCGTCGGTTCTGTTCGGCATCGCCCACACTTTCCGCCCGTTGGTGCTTGCCTTTATTGCCTGCTCAATAGTCTTTTATGCCATTCGAAAAAGGCCAGTATGGAGTTACGCCCTGTTAATAGTGCCATACTTGCTCGTGTTGCTGTCAGTTGGTTTTCACAACAAGGCAAACACAGGATATTTTGTTACATCATCCACGACTGGCGGTTACAACTTGATAATGACTGCCAACGACCGAGCAATGGCAAGGCCTGATTTCAGCATTTTTGCCGACTCCACCAACATCGCCTATATCCCGCATCGTGAACAAGTCACATTTGCGGAAAAGGATTCCACATACAAGGCAAGGGCCATAGGCTGGATAAAGGACCACAAACTGAAATACGCAAGCCTATACGTGGAAAAGATAGTAAGACTGTGGGCTGGCGACACGTGGTCGATTCCCGCATTGAGCAAGTGGGACAACTACGACTACATCGCCGCACACCCCAACAATGGACGGCTTCTGCTCATACGGCGCGGGATACAGGCTGTCGAGGGACTCGCCTATTACCTTATAGTCATCGCTTTCTTTGTCAGCCTTGTAAAGAACAGGCGTGAGATATTGTCGGCAAAGGGTTTGTTTCTCTTGCTCATCCTGCTTGGTACTGCCGGCACATGCCTGTTCACGGTGGAGGTTCGCTTCCATTATCCTTACTATTTTGCGGTAGTGCTGTGGGCGGCATACGGATTGGCGAGGACTATTTTCGGTAACGCTTCTTCCCGTTGACTATTACAATGCCGCGATATGAAGGCGAGACTTTCTGGCCTTGAATATTGTAAACGACATTGGAGTTTCTTCTGACGGCAATGTCGTTTATGCCTGAAGTTTCGGCATAACTGTATTTCAAGTCCAAGAAGTCAAGCCTTTTGGCTATCCAATCCTTTATATAGTTCAACTCCTTTTCAAAATCAAGGACATTGCCCCCAAGGTCGCTGTCGCCACTCCATTTGGCCGCCTCCCTATGGGCTGCTCCATTGCTTCTAAGCAATTCATGCGCGTTGGTGAACCTTTGGGAAAGACTGTCGCAGCTGAAATGAGTTTTACGCAATTCGGCATACCTACTTTCCACCCTGTCCGTATAACTGCTTCCCAAGGCTTCCTGTAGACGCTTGTCTATGTTGGTTACAGGTGAAAGGTCTATTGTGGGAACAACAGAAAGGGAGTCCTTGGGGTCATTGCTGACGGCATAGAACTGCCCGAACGTTGCGTCCATGTCCCAAGGCGTAGGCACCAACTTGCCGTGCTTTTCCTTCGAACTGTTGTAAATGCTCCAATACATGTTCTTGCCACGATTGTCCATGCCATTTATCAGTTGCACTAAAAGCACATAGTCAATATAGACTGGGACATCGAGCTTATTCTCTATTTCTTCCCTAACCTCTGCGTCTGAAGCAGACACGATGAAGTTTATGAAATCCCCAAGCGGCTTATAATCGGTGGTGTCGGCATCGTCGCCAGGCTCGGGATATTTGGCCTCCCAACCGCCCCACGTGGCTTCATGGTTGTCGTAGGGTGAGCCTATGGTGTCGTAAAACGTGGTGCCAACCCAGCTGCCCGTCTTATACAGCAGGCCTTTTACGCCGTCCTTATACTTTTTCAACTTCAGTTGCTTACGGTCAACAGGCTCCATAAGCGAGTAAACTCCACGATATTCATCGTTCACAAACAACTCTACGACCTTTGCGTGGCAGCCGTTAGTCAGCTTGGCTTCCTCGCCGTGATAATACGGCTTTGTGGAAAAGTCAAGCCACAAGTTGTGGGAGATGTTGTTGCGCAACCTGAACATGTCAACCTGCCCTGCGTCAAGAATCCAGCTCTTGTCCTCGCGCATCCCCAAGAGCGAGCGGTCGAGGTTGTTCCAATCGTCGTCAGCCAACTTTACCTTGTAGTTGCGTTTGTGCCTCCCCTCCATGTTGGTGGAACCACCACGGTGCTTTATCTTGCAGTTGCCGACCATCAGCGTGTCGCTGGAATCAAAGGCAAGCGACGCTTTCCCATAGTCGTTTGTAAATGCGTTCTCCTTGACAATGTGCAGGACAGGCAGGCTCGTGAACCTAATGGTGTGCACGATTGACGAGTCATTTTCCATTGCCGACAAGACAAATGTCCTGTCTTCAGAGACATCGCCAAAACAGAAAGTGTGTTTGCCGGCTATGGCTTTGCCGTCAATCTTTATGTCTTTCCACTTGTTGCCCGCTATAGTATCTACTGTGGCGGTGAGGTCGCCTAACGATACCTGACTCGTTACAAACAGCATTGACTGCGTTGCCGTGTCATAAAATGGTTGGTGCCCGCCTATCGTGATTTGCGCGGACGCACTAACCGCGCACAGCGCAAGGCTGGCAAAGGTGGTTTTTCGGTTCATTTCTTAAAAGGTTGTCTTTAAAAATTAACGTTGCCTCTGCAAAGTTAAGCAAAATAATTGTCTTTGTCGGATTTTTGCATCTTATTTTTCAACGTGTACTTAAAAAACATTGGGAAAAAGTTGCGCCATTCATTTCTTTTGCCTACTTTTGCAACCGAGAACCACTTCGGTGGCAATCAACATATTGGGCAGCATCAAGCTTGATAAGGCAGCCATCCCGTTTAGAGACCTATAAAGAACTTCTTAACAACAGAATCCATGAAAAAAGTTTTATCAACTATTTTCGCCGTCTTTATGATGGCGAACATGTACGCCACAGGCTACGAAACCATTGGCGGGCTACGGTATCTTATCAATACCGATGAGAAAACGGCTACGCTTGTGGCTGATACTGTAAAATATTCTGGCGACATTGTTGTGCCAGAGAAAGTGACATTGGCAGGGATTGATTATCCCGTAGTAGCTTTTGCTGACGGCTGTTTTAAAAGCTGCACATCACTTATGTCTGTTACTATACCTTTATCTGTCAGTATCTTAGGTGAGAAATGCTTTTAGCGGCTGTAAAAGTCTCGGTAGTATAGAAATTCCTTCTTCGGTGACTTCTATGGGGGAGTTTTGTTTTTGGGGCTGTACAAGATTGTCCACAGTTGAAATTTCAGCATCAATATCATCTATAGAAGCAGGTTGTTTTATGGATTGTGTCAGTATTGTATCAATCAAAATACCACAATCTGTAACGATATTGGGAGAGAGGTGTTTCGCAGGTTGCAGCATGCTGTCCTCTGTGGTCATTCCTGCATCAGTTATTACAATCAAAGACAATTGTTTCAGCAAATGCACGAGTCTTGCTTCTATTTCCATTCCATCATCAGTGAAAACAATTGGATTGAGTAAAAAAGACATGAGTTTTTTTGACGAAGGCCAAATGGAACACAAACTCTATGATAGTAGTTATGGAGTAATGCATGGATGTTTTAGCGGTTGTACAAAACTTACATCTATAGTAATCCCTTCTTCAGTTTCATCATTAGGTGTGTATTGCTTCGCAGAGTGTATAAATCTGAAATCTGTCCTTATTCCGTCCAGTGTAACATCATTAGACATTGGTTGTTTTTATAAGTGTAGCAATTTAAATACTATTGCCATTCCTTCGTCAATCACTTCTCTTGGTGTTCGTTGCTTTCAGGATTGTGAAGCTTTAGATTCTGTAAAAATTCCTTTGTCTGTGGTCTCTATTGGAGACAATTGCTTTGACGGTTGTGCCAAGATTACATCTATTGTAATTCCTTCTTCTGTAATGGATATACGGAGCTGGAGCCTCGCCTGTAATAATTTAAAGACAGTGTATTCTTACGCTATAAATCCGCCTACAGCAAGTGATACTTATACTGTAACTTCTTCTGTTTCTTTTGGGCAACCCTCTGAGACCCTGCTTTACGTTCCATCATCATCAATTGATAAATACAAGCAAGCCGATGCGTGGAAAGACTTTATTGCTATTCTTCCTATTCCAGGTACGGAAAGTGAAATTAAGGGACAGTGTGAGAAACCTGTTATAACTTTTGATGGCAATCTTCATTTTGAAAGCTCAACTACAGGAGCCAACTATCATTACACCATAAGCTCAAACGACATGACAACAGAAGCTTACAGTGAGAATGGGGATGTGGCTTTACAGGCAGCTTACAACATCACGGCATACGCCACTGCCGACGATTATTCGCCGTCTGACAAGGCTACCGCCACTCTTTATTGGATTGGCGGAGTAACTGACGACCCAACAGGCATTAACGCAAACACTAAGCGCGGAATTGTTGTTAGCACACAAAACGGCACGGTTACGCTTTCGGGACTGGATGACGGTGAAAGGGTTAGTTTCTATTCCGTTAGTGGCAGCAATCTTGGGACGGCTACTGCCAACAACGGCACTGCCACAAGCACGTTTGCAACGGGGCAAATTATCATTGCAAAGGTTGGAAATACAAGCATGAAAATTGCACTGTAGAAAATGTTGGTTGGCAAATAATCCTTGTCTTATAAACACAGACTCGGGCGAGAGCTGCAATTTATAAGCAAATCTCGCCCGAATACCATAATTTATTAAGTCGGATTAAGTCAGACAAATTTCTTCTTGAACCACAATTCAAACACAGGATCTGAAATGTAAGTTTTTTTCATTTCGATATAAATGATGTCCTTGTCAACGAGAGCTTTTCTCAACCTGACTATGTTTGAGGGGCTGCCAAGGTTGAACTCTTCGCGTATGGAACTTTCAGAAAAGCCATCATGATTGCCAGAGGCAATGGCACGGAGAAAGTTCATCTGATAAGCTGACAGGGGCTCAACTTGTTGCATGAACAGCATTTCGTTTATGTCAAGCAGTCGCTGAGTGGCATCGGCGAGCCCTTGCTCTGTCGCTGTTGCACCAGCAGCCGTCACCAATAGCAGGTAGCGTGCCAATTGTTGTACGTAAGACGAATAGTTGGCCACAATATCGCAAATTTTGCCCGCCAGTTCGTCAGAAATCGTGCGGTTTGCGTCAGCAAATTGCCTTACTATATATGGAATCCAAACATCTGTTGGAATCCTCGTAAGCCAAACGATGTCCCCAAATTGGTAGAAAGGCATACTTTTGTTGGCGAATATTGATGTCATCAGGTGTCGTTTACTGCCATAAAGACAATAGCTTACATGCTCTTGCAATTGCCATACTGAGCGAAGCCGCCCTTGTATCGTCTTGGAATCCTGCCATTCGCCGACCTGCTGGAACTCGTCAATACATACAACGATGTGTTTGCCTTTTTTGACTGCGACATTTTCCGCCAGTGCCAACACTTGTTGATAAGAATGCGTTTTGGGTGTTATGCCAAGAGAAACGCTGTATTCAGAGTTTGGCTCCGGGGATATTGATATTTTAGGCGACAGGCGGTAAAGGAAGTCTGTTGCCTCGTCTATCCACAGTTCATGTTTGCTTGCTGTCTGCTGTAAAACAGCGGAAGCAAGCAGATTATAAAACTCGTATTCGCCCTTGCAGCCGAAGATGTCGAGCTTTACTATCATCAGTTCCTTGTCGCCAATATGCCTGCAAACGTGATTGACAAGGGAAGTCTTGCCCCATCGACGTGGAGATATAAGTATAGTGTTGATGCCGTTTCGGAAATTCTGTTCCAACAACTTGCTTTCTTTCTCCCTTCCTATGAAATTAGCTTCTGGTACTGCCTTGCCATAAACGAAACTCTCTGCCATACAGTCTTCTTTTTCTGATGTTGCAAAGGTAATAATAAATTCTCAATTTCACAAGGTTGTGATTCACAAGTTTGTGAAATTTTATTTTGCTTTCATTCCTTTCAGCCATTTGCCACGGGCAATGCGGAAGAGGAAGATGCAGCCGCGGAAGGTAAGCTCGGTGGCCATCGCAATCCACACACCGCGCAGTCCGTAGCTCTGGGCGAGTGCGTAGGCAAGGGTCAGGCGCACGCACCACATGGAGAAAAGGCTCATGGCGGCGGGCTTCACGGTGTCGCCGGCTGCCACGCACACGCTGTAGCTCACGATGGCGGCGGCGAAGAACGGTTCGGCGAAGGCCTCTATGCGCAGCACCTGCGTGCCAAGCTCTCGAATTTCGTCCACGGGCGAGAGGAAACCAATCATCTCAGGCGCGAAGACGTACATTATGAAGCCCATGATTGCCATCACTGCCATGCCTACGCCGATGGTCATCCACGCAAAATTCTTGCAAAGCCTGCGTCGTCCCGCACCGAAAGTCTGGCCTACAAGAGTAGAGGCCGCGTCGCCCACGCCGTAGCCCGGCATGTAGCAAAGGCTTTCGGCGGTGATGGCGAACGAGTTGGCGGCAATGGCGATGTTGCCGAGCGGAGCCACAATCTTTGTGCTGACCACCTGCGCCGAGCCCATGAGTATGTTCTGCACGGCAATGGGGCCGCTTATCTTCAGGGCGTTGCGCACGTAGTCCCATACCCACACGAAACGAGTGTGGTCGAGGCGCAGTGCGATAATCTTGTTTTTCCAAATGGCCTGCCAGCCCATCGGGATTACGGTCACGATGTAGGCTGCCATAGTGCCGAGTGCCGCGCCCACCACGCCAAGGCCGAGAATGTAGATGAAAAGATAGTTGAACGCCACGTCAAGGCAGCACATCATTATGCTCAACATGCTCGGCACGCGCATGTCGCCCGCGCTTTTCAGCATTGCGCTCATAAGGTGATAGACCAGGACGCAGGGCAGTGTGAGCGAATAGATTAGGAAGTATGCCGACGACATGGGTGCGATGTCGCTTCCGCCGCCGAGCCAGTAGGGCAGCCGCCAGTGTATCGCCACGCCCACTAAGGCCATGAAGACGCTGAACACGAGGCCGCACACCAGCGCGTGGCGGAAAACCTGGCGGGCTCGGAAGAAGTCGTTGCCGCCTATGAAATGGGCCACCTGCACGGAGAAGCCCACCGACACCGCCGAGAGTATCGAGCCCATGAGCCACGTGGTGGTCTCAATGAGGCCGATGCTCGCCGATGCCGCCGCGCCAAGGTGACCCACCATAGCCGCGTCGATGAAGAACATCATCACCGTCGTTATCTGCGCCAGCATCGACGGGATGCTCAACTCCACTATCAGGTTGAGCATCTCGCCGCGCGTCATCTCTGCGCCGTCGCGTATTTTCGCCAGTAGCGTTTCGCTCCTTTTGCTGCTGAACATGCTTTTTTAGATAGCCTTGACTTCTTTCAGAATTTTTGTTTTAACCTTTTCCCACGATACGTTGTTGAACATCTTTGGCATTAGTTGTTCTTCTGCGTCGTCAAAATAAGAGAGGCTCATTAATGCGCGAAACTCGCTATGGTCAGGATATTTCTGCTTGTAGAAATCAAGTATTTCTGTCAACGTATAATGATTCAAAAGAAAATAGATGTCTATAAAATCTTTTTTTGTACCTCTGCCTTCAATGGCATTTACTTTCATTGCTGCAATGTCCTTGGGCGACGCAAGGCGTATGCCGTCTTCCACCACTGGGGCATCTATCCACGGGTATCTGCCATAGTCAACAAAATCAACTTTTACTCCATCGATAAAGTAAAGTCTGATACGCTTGCTGTTCTTGATTATTTGCAACTCGCCAATGCCTGCTAACCGTTCAGCCATTTCGTCTGTGTCTTGTGGCATGATGCCGAAAACGTCCAAATCTATAGACTGCCTGTGGGCATACTGCAAGGCAAGTGCTGTGCCACCGACAAGTCGCATGTCAGCAAACAACGACTCCGCCATTATTGCCTTTAGGAGTTCCAAAGTGTGGGGTTCAACAGTCTTGTATGATAACATCGGTAATCCTCCTTGTTCGTATTTGAAATGGCGCAGATGTATGAGAGGCATATAGGGTCGAGTGTACGCAAATGCTTACAGACTTCGACAATCTTGTCAAGTCCATAATAGCCAAGTATCAGTTTCCAGTCCTTCCACTTGCCGTACTCCAAAACACGCTGTATAATTTGTCCTGGTGCTTTGTCCATGTCTGCCTGAAGCATGTCAACGTCCCAAAACAGGTTGCGTGACAGCTGTGCG
>CAZTUD010000101.1:0-9577 GCA_964616945.1 uncultured Prevotella sp.
TATCGCGCCCGAAGACATCATCCCGCCCAAGAAAGCCACCGAGGCATCAGACACGGCACTGCCCCTGCTCATAAACATCCTGTACCGCAGCTCGCAAATCACTGGCGACACCACGCTGCGCTACAAGAGCCTTTTCGCCACACGCTTCCTCGCCACCATAATATCCAAGACAAAAGACTCGGCATTCCTGCGGCAGCAGATGCGCTATCAGGAATGCATAGTGCATTTCGCACTTGGCGACGAGACGGCTTCCACGCTAAAGCTGCGCGACGACAACGACCTGCCCCAACTGGAAACCATCGACAACGAGAAAGAAATTATAGGTCAACTCAGCAAATACCAGGACATGAACGTCGAGAGGCTGCATCTCACGCCCGGCCATGATGTTGACACCAACTACCTTGCCGAGATGATAGGAGCGTCAAACGTGCTGCGCGGCAAGCTGGAGCCCGCCGAGATGAACCGCATAAAGAAAAGCATTGCCGACTATCTTGGCGTTGCCGACGTCTATCGCAACATCAACCGCGACTACACCGACTATGGCGACGAGAGCGACACGCTGGAGTTCAAGACCTCTGTCGTCTATCCACCAAACAACAACATGAAGCCCGACCTCTTCGCGCAGAAATGGGCCATACTAAGGGCGGTGTGCGGTTTCTTGAACACCGTAACGGGCGGCGAGATTTTGCTCGGAGTGAACGACAACGGCGTGGCGTGCGGACTGGGCAACGACATGCAGTACCTCTACACACGCCACTTCATTGGCAGCCAGACTATGGACAGCTACCGCCGCTATGTGAAAAACATCATCGACAACGCTTTCATCGACGACCACAAGGTGGCAGGTCTCGACATCACCTCGCCGCGCATATCCTACGTTATCGAGCACAGCAACGAGGGCGACGAACTGCTGCGCATACAAGTTCATCCTTACGAATACGGCATAGTGTCGTTCAAGGACGACTATCTGCCCGAAGGCACCGCCCGCTCCTATTACCGCACCTCCGGGGCAAGCGTGAAAATGGACGACAAGCTCATGCAGCAAGTAAGGGACAAGAAAAAACTTTCGAAAGTTAGGAGTTAAAGGAGTTAGGAATTAGGAGTTAAGGTTATTACGTTAATCTCCGGCCATGCGCCGAGGCGGAAAGGCACAGTGCCGCCAATGCCCGTCGATACGTAAAGCATTGAGCCGCCCTCGACATACTTTCCACCCCACTCCTGATAGGCAGCCTTGGATGGCGAGAACCGCCCCACCCTCATCTGCCCGGCGTGGGTATGTCCCGACAGCGTCAGGGCAATGTCGGTCTGGCGCAGCACCCCGCGCCGCCAGTGGCTGGGGTCATGGCTCAACAATATCTTGAACATGCCGCGCGGCAATCCTGCCATAGCCTTCTTCAAGTCGCCATAGTCGGGAAACGGCGGACGGCTGATATTCTCAACGCCTATCAACGCTATCTCGCTGTTGCCACGCCGTATCAGCACATGCTCGTTGAGCAGCAACTTCCAGCCTATCTTGCCCTCAAGATATTTCAACACCGTTTGGTTCTTCTCTATCGTGCGCTTGGTCGGGTCAGGCACATACTCGCAATAGTCATGGTTGCCCATTATCGAATAAACGCCGTCGGGAGCCTTTATCTGGCTCAGGGCGTGCTGAAAAGGAATAACCTCATCCGCCGAAACGTTCACGAGGTCGCCAGTGAAGACAATGAGGTTTGCGTGCTGCTCGTTCACCATCCTCACAAGCTTGTCTATGAACTTGCGGTTGCGCAGGTAGGTGCCGATGTGGATGTCGCTCAGCTGCAACACCTTGTAGCCGTCGAAAGCCTTCGGCAGCAACGGCGACGTGCAGGTTGCGCGACGCACTATCAGATGCCGCCAGCCAAAGAAGAAGCCGTAGGCCATAAGCAATTCCCATGCCGCCGGCAGCAACAGGGCAAGCCTCCACCCCATGAGAGGCCATTGCAACAGGAAAAGCAAGCCCGGAATAAGAATTATCAGAAACGCGCCAAAGAGCAAGCGCATCTGTGTGTTGTGGCGCAGCTTTATTTTCATCGTTACGTATTTTTAAGGCAAAGATAATGATTTTCTCTCACCTAATGCTTAACTTTGCAGTCGATTTCAACAATATTAATAAGGATAAGGAATGAAAAAACTTGCATTCACAGCCGTTGCCGCGCTATTATTGCTTACCAGCGGCATGGCAGTCGGCGACAGTGTCATCGTCAAAGAGGGTGCAACGACAGTTGTCAACACTACTACTCTTACAAAGGACGTACGCGGCTTTCGTGGCCCTACGCCCGTGAAGATTTACATCAAGGGCAACAAAATCCAAAAGATTGAGCCTCTACAAAACCAGGAGACTCCCAAGTTCTTCGCCCGCGCCAAGACTATCCTTGCCAAGTTTGAGGGCAAGAGTGTGAGCAAGGCCGCCAAGCTTGAGGTTGACGCGAAGACTGGCGCCACTTTCTCCACCAAGGCCCTAATCAAGAACGTGCAAGCGGGCGCAAAATACTATAAGGCGCACAAATAAAGTGGCTAAAACTCGAATGTCGCCACGAGCGGCAGGTGATCGCTGAAGCCGCCAAGATAGCGGGGGCCAAGATACGTGCGGCGGGGTTTTACTCCGCCGTATTTTTTGTCCTTTTCCAAAAGGAATGGCGCGTCGTTGATGCGGCAGCCCGTGAGCATGGCGGCAAGGCGCGAATTGCAAAAAATGTGGTCAAGGCTACCCCATTCGCCGTGATAACGATAAGTGGCTTTCGCGCCATGATTGCCCTTGGCCTCGTAGGAAACCTCCTTCAGACTGTGGCTCAGGAGCAGTTGCAGCGAGGCATCGGTGGAATAGTCGTTGAAGTCGCCAGCCACGATGACGAGTGGATTTTGACAGGCCCTGAAGACGGAATCCACTGCCTCGCAAAGCCTTTCCGCTACGTACATTCGATAAGGCCGGCTGAAAGCCTCACCACCCGCGCGGCTTGGCGCATGGAGGGCAAACACGTGGAGTGTGTCGCCACTAATGACCTCACCCGAGGCATAAAGAACGTCCCTCGTTGGCCGCCGTCCTTCCAAAGGCTGTATGCGTATGGAGCGGCTGTTGATGAGGCGGAAGGAGAAAGGCGAATAGAGCAACGCCACGTCAATGCCGCGCAAGTCGGGACTGTCGGTCATCACGTAGTCGTAGCGTGCCATGCGCAGCGGCGAGCGTCGCGTGAGGTCGCGCATCACGCTGTCGTTTTCCACCTCCGTCAGCACCACCATGTCTGGCAGCCATTGCGCCGTGTCGCCGCATGCCACTATAGTCTGGCTCACGTGGTTGAGCTTCTTCCAGTAGCGCGACTGTGTCCAATGGCGGCTTGAGGTTGGCAGAAATTCCTCGTCCTGCTTCAAGCTGTCGTGCCGCATGTCGAAAAGGTTCTCGCAGTTCAGCTCGACAAAGGTAAAGACTACGAGAAGAAGTTGTAACATGACAAAAAGGCGAGAGCCTTGGTTGATAGTCGTGGTTTGCCCTTTATGTAACCAATATCCCCTCCCTTTGGGAGGGGCTTGGAGTAGGCTTTCGCCTTGTGTTTTTAATCGTCTTCCGCGAACAGCGGGTCCTCTGGCGTAACCATCGTGGGCTTCTGGTCAAACTCCTTAAGCAGCTGGTCGGAGACGTACTTTTTGTTGACGACCAAGCGGAACATGTATTCGTTGAACCACTGGTTGGTCATTATGAAGCAGCCTTTCTGCCCGCTGTCGGCACCCCACGAGTTCTCCACCTTCCATTTCAGCGGATTGCCGTCGGCATCGAGGTCAACCGCAGTGAGCGTCATGGCGTGGGTAGAGCCACTGTCGAACGTCGATATGCGTTCTGCCTTGTTCATGGGGAACGTGGTGCCGAAGAGCGTGCCGAAGTCGTAGAGGTTCACGTCGGCATAGCCGAGCTTGCGGTCGCTCTGCTTGCCCACGTCGTAGCTCGAATACATCTTGCGCCCGTCCTTGAGCGAGGCAATTGCGAGCTTCGCTATGTCCTCCATCGGCAGGTTGAGGTATTTCCAGTTGTGGCCGTCGTAGGTGTGGCGGTCATACTCCACCTCGTAGGTCTTGTGGTATGGTCGGCGCGGGTCGTTCATCACCATTATGAACGTGCCGTTGAGCTGGTGGCCAACTGTAGCATCATAGAAAGTCTTCGGCGTGTAAGTCTTCGCTTCGCCCACCTGCTTGCCGTCCTTGTCGCGGAAAGTGTAGGTAAACTCCTTCACTGGCTCGCCGAGCGTCATCGACAGTATGCGGTAGATGGTGCCGAGCATCTCTGTCTTGCGTTTCATTATGGCAGGCTCCTTCTTGCCGTCCGCCACCATCTGGCGCAGCTCCAGTCCAAACTGGCGCAGCTTCGACTTTATGAGCTGCGACATGCGAGTAGTGTTGTCGCTACTGTAAGTCTCCGGCATCACCGACATCGGCACGAGACCGTATTTTCCCGCGAGGTCGGCAACGCCGCAGAACGTGCCGCCATCGTTCAGTGGACTCTTGAAAAAGAACTGCACACGAGGGTCGTCTATGGGCTTCTTGGCGTTGTCTATCACGCCCTGAAGCATGAGGTTAGACTTCTCAAGCTGGTCGTAGAAGAAGAGGTAAGCCTGCGAGAACTCCACAACCTGCTTTTGGTCGTGTTCCGCAGCAAAGTTGGAGCGCAGCACGTTCAGTCCGGAGAACATCCAGCAACGACCCGAACTCTTTTGGTTGTGGATGCTCTGTTTGGGAGTCTCCACGCTGAAATGGGTGTCCATTGCGCCCACCTTCTTGTAGTCCTTTGCCAAGTCGTCAATTTTGTTTTGCGCAATGGCGTTGCCGAGGGCTTTCTCGGCAGCCGAGGCGGGTTGACACTTTTCCATCTCCTGTAGCATTGCGGTGGATATGCCGCCATTCTTGTTGGTTTCTTGTGCAAGCATTGTTGTCACTCCAAGCAACAGGGTCGCACTGACAATCAGTTTTCTCATCTTGTTGTTTGTTGGTTTTAAATGGTTAATTGATTGAATTTCCGCAAAGTTAGCCATTTTTTTCTTAACTCACAAAAGGCAGTGCAAAAATGTCGCAAGTTAAGAATAATTTATTAACTTTGCAAGGTTAATGCAAACTATGAGCATGGACAAGCAGAAATACGGACTCTTGAGCCAGATACAATACCCTTCAGACTTGAGGAAGCTCGCCATTGACCAGCTTCCCGAGGTGTGCCAGGAGCTACGACAGGACATCATCGACGAGGTGTCGGTCAACCCAGGGCATCTCGCCTCAAGCCTCGGCGCGGTTGAGCTTACCGTCGCCCTCCAATATGTATTCAACACGCCCGACGACCGCATAGTGTGGGACGTGGGACACCAAGCCTACGGCCACAAAATTCTCACAGGACGCCGCGACCGTTTCTCCACCAACCGCCAGCTTGGCGGACTGTGCCCCTTCCCCACCCCACTGGAAAGCGAATACGACACTTTCACCTGCGGCCACGCCTCCAACAGCATCTCCGCCGCCCTCGGCATGGCAGTGGCGGCACGCAGGACAGGACACCCTGAGCGTCATGTGGTGGCGGTGATTGGCGACGGAGCCATGAGCGGCGGCCTGGCGTTCGAAGGGCTGAACAATGTGTCGTCAACGCCCAACGACATGCTCATCGTGCTCAACGACAACGACATGTCAATAGACCGTGCCGTGGGTGGCATGGAGAAATACCTGCTCAACCTCGACACAAGCGCGACCTACAACCGCCTGCGCTTCAAAGCCTCGCAATGGCTGCACGCCAAAGGCCACCTCAACGACGACCGCCGCAAAGGGCTCATCCGTCTCAACAACGCCCTGAAGAGTGCCATCAGCCACCAGCAGAACGTGTTCGAGGGCATGAACATACGCTATTTCGGCCCGTTCGACGGCCACGACGTGAAAAATATCGTCGGCATAATGTCGAGGCTGAAAGACATGAAAGGTCCCAAACTGCTCCACCTGCACACCGTCAAGGGCAAGGGCTACGAGCCTGCCGAACGTGACGCCACCGTGTGGCATGCGCCTGGGAAGTTCGATGCCGCCACAGGCCAGCGCATAGTAGAGGACACTGGCGACAAGCCGCCCAAGTTCCAAGACGTGTTCGGCGAGACTTTGCTTGAGATTGCTGAGAAGAACCCTAAGATAGTGGGCGTTACGCCCGCCATGCCCACTGGCTGCTCCATGAACATAATGATGAAAGCCATGCCCGACCGCGTGTTCGACGTGGGCATTGCCGAAGGCCACGCAGTGACGTTCTCGGGTGGCATGGCAAAGGACGGATTACAGCCTTTCTGCAACATCTACAGCGCGTTCGCCCAACGTGCTTACGACAACATCATCCACGACCTGGCGATACTCAACCTGCCCGTGGTGCTGTGCCTCGACCGCGCGGGCCTTGTGGGGCAGGATGGCCCCACCCACCACGGCGCGTTCGACATGGCGGCATTGCGCCCCATCCCCAACCTCACCATAGCCTCTCCTATGGACGAGCGCGAGCTGCGCCGCCTAATGTACACCGCCCAGCTGCCCGACAAGGGCACGTTCGTGATACGTTACCCACGCGGACGGGGACACATGAAAGACTGGCGTTGCCCGCTTGAGGAGGTTGAGGTTGGCACGGGCCGCCGCATTCGCGACGGCAAGGACGTGGCGGTGTTGAGCATCGGTCCTGTGGGCTACGACGTGGAGCAGGCCATAGAGGAGAGCGGCATTGACGCTGCCCACTACGACATGCGCTTCCTAAAGCCACTCGACGGGCGGCTGCTACAGGAGGTCGCCGATTGCTTCAACCGCATCATCACCGTGGAGGACGGCGTGCGTATGGGTGGCATGGGCTCGGCGGTGCTCGAATGGATGTCCGACCACGGCTACGCGCCCCAAGTGGTGCGCCTCGGCCTGCCCGACAAGTTTGTGGAGCACGGCACTGTAGGCGAGCTTCACACCATCTGCGGAATCGACAAGGAAAGCATCAAGAAGCAGTTAAGCCTCTCCCAAGGAGAGGGATGTTGAAGCAAAAACTTAAAATATGATGAGTATGAAAACCATGCAGAGTACCATAGCCGATTATTTCAAAACTCAACCCATCGTCAAGGCTTGGTTGTTCGGCTCATTCGCCCGTGGCGAGGAAACCCCCAAGAGCGACGTGGACATTCTTGTAGTGCCAGACTACTCAAAACTTGACGGCTTTGGCTTCTTCGGCATGTGGGGCGAATTGGAACGAATGCTCGGCCGTCCTGTCGATTTGGTGACAGAGGGCTCGCTGGCACCATACGACCGCGAAAGTGTTGAACGTGACAAACAACTTATCTATGAGAGAACCGCTTAAAGACAAAAACCGACTGGAGAGAATGGGAACATAAAAGTTTATGAAAATCATCATCACCGGCGCATACGCCATAGGCACGCATCTCGCCCGCCTGCTTTCACGCAACGAGGAAGAGATAACTATAATCGACTCAGACGAGGAACGGTTGGAGAAGATTGGAGCCGACTACGACCTGCTCACGCTTTGCGGCTCGCCGTCGAGCCTTAAGACATTGAAAGAGGCGGGCACGTCGGACGCAGACCTCTTCATTGCCGTAACGCCCGACGAGAACGAAAACATAAACTCGTGCATCATGGCCCACGCCCTGCACGCCAAGAAAACTGTCGCCAAGGTCAACGATGCCGAATACGTGGAAGAAGAGATAAGGCAATTCTACAAGACGCTCGGCGTTGACGAGCTTATCTACCCAGAAATACTTGCCGCCCGCGAGATAAGCAACGGCTTGAAGATGTCGTGGGTGCGCCAGCGGTGGGACGTTCACGGCGGCGCGCTCGTGATGCTCGCCATAAAACTGCGCGAGGACTGCAAGATTTTGGACAAGCCCCTGCGCGAGCTGTGCGGTCCCGACGACCCCTACCATGTGGTGGCGATAAAGCGGCACCATGAGACAATAATACCCGGCGGCAACGACGAGCTGAAATGCCTCGACCTGGTTTACTTTATGACCACAAGGCAGTATATTCCCTACATTCGACAGATTACGGGCAAGGAACATTATGCCGACGTGCACAACGTGATGATAATGGGCGGCGGCATGACCGCCGTGCGTGCCTTGCAGGACATGCCCGAATACATGGACGCGAAAATAATTGAGATTGACCCTGACCGCTGCCAAGAGCTTGACCAGTATGTTGACAGCAAGACGCTCGTCATACAGGGCGACGCCCGCGACACTGCCTTGCTTGAGGACGAGGGCATAAAGAACACGCAGGCGTTCGTCGCGCTGACTGGCAACGCCGAGACCAACATCCTCGCCTGCCTCACAGCAAAAAGGCTCGGAGTGAGGAAGACGGTCGCCGACGTTGAGAACCTCGACTACGCCGACATGGCGGAGAGCCTCGACATTGGCACCATAATCAACAAGAAAGCCATTGCCGCAAGCCGCATCTACCAGCTCATGCTCGACGCAGACGTGATGAACGTTACCTTCCTGATGTCGGCAAACGCCGACGTGGCTGAGTTCGTGGCAAAGGAAGGCTCACGCATAACCAACATGGCGGTCAAGGACCTCAAGCTGCCAAGGGAGGTAACGATAGGCGGCGTGGTGCGCGACGGCGAGGGAATGCTCGTGTCGGGCAATACACACATCGCAGCGGGCGACCACGTGGTAGTGTTCTGCCACGGAGTGAACATGAAGACACTGGAGAAATATTTCAATCCCAACAAATCGAACATAGCGAAAGAATTGCTTGGGAAACTTTCAATATGATAAACCTGCGGCTCATATACAAGGTACTTGGCTCACTGCTTTTTCAAGAAGCGTTGATGATGCTCGTCTGCATGGGCATAGCCATTGGTTATCAGGAGGAGGACATATTGCCGTTCGCCTCCTCCGCCGTCATCACCATGCTCGGTGGCTTCATGCTCAAATACTTCGGGCGCAACGCCAAGAACAAGCTTTCGCGCCGCGATGCCTACCTGTTGGTGTCGCTGCTATGGGTTGTGTTTTCCTTGTTCGGTACGCTGCCATTCCTCTCTGGCGGCTACATCAACAATTTCACCGACGCTTTCTTCGAAGCGATGTCTGGCTTCACCACCACCGGCGCGACCATAATCGACGACGTGGAGGCCCTGCCTCATGGCATACTCTTCTGGCGGTCGCTCACGCAATGGATTGGCGGTTTGGGCATCATTTTCACCACCATCGCCCTCATACCGTCGCTCGCCGGGGGCGGTGGCAGCATAAGGGTATTTGCTGCCGAAGCCACCGGACCGATAAAAAGCAAGCTCCATCCCAAGCTTTCGACCAACGTGCGCTGGATATGGTTCGTGTATCTTTTCATAAGTCTGGCGTGCATGGGCTGCTACATGCTCTTCGGCATGAACTGGTGGGAGGCCATAAACTACGCCATGTCGTCGGCGGCTACGGGCGGTTTCTCCATCAACAACAACAGCACCGAGTATTTCCACTCGCCCGCGCTGGAATATGTAACCATTTTCTTCTGCTTCGTGTCAGGCATCAACTTCATGCTGCTGTCCACATCAGTGGTTAAAGGCGGGTTCCACGTCCTGTTCAAA
>CAZTUD010000102.1:0-9500 GCA_964616945.1 uncultured Prevotella sp.
CGACATTGGAGATGAACTCGTCGCCGAAGAGATAAAACTTCAGGCAGTCGGGCTGCGGCTTCATGCTTGCCAGTCCCTCCCCCGCCCCACGGTATATGGAGAGCAGCGAGCGTATGTCGCCGACGTAGGAGAGGCATTTGTCCGCAAGCCCGTCGTCGTCCTGGCTTGCCACGATGCTGGCGTAGCCGTCGCGCAGACTGCTCTTGGCTATCGACGAGAACATCTTTATCTCCCTCGCGAACGCCTGTGCGTCGTGCCCGCCTTGCCTGGCCTCAGCGTCGCGACACGCCTGCCCCAGCCTCCTCACGGGCAGCGACGACGGCTTGGCGAGGTCGCCAAGCCCATAGGGAGGCGTTATGAGACGAAGCATTGAGCGTGTGTCACGATAGAAATTTGGCTTGTGATACGTGTGGCGGTTCACGTCGAGCACCTCCGGGATGAATATCCATGTGTCCATGCGGAATTCGTTGGCGGGCCCGTGGCCGTCAGCCACATAGCCCACCTTGAACTCCAGCGTGTAGCGGTCGTGTATCTTGGCGTTTATTTCTATCATAAAACTCAATGCTCAAACCTCAAACCTCAAATCTCGATCCTCAATCCTCAATTCAGAAGAACACTCCGTTGGTGTAGCCATACCAGCGCAGCACGGTGTCGCCCCACAGCAGCACCATGAGCCAGCTGATGAACATCATGGTGATGCCAAACTTGAACGTGTCGCTCCAGCTGTACTGGTTGGTGGTGTAGAGCAGCGCGGCAGGCTTGCTGTTGAACGGCAACACATAGACATGACCCACGAGCATGGCTACGGGGAAGGCAAGGCTCATTATGGGGTAGCCGTTCTTCTGCGCCACGCCGATGGCTATTGGCACGAAGATGAGCGTGAGCATTGTCTTCGACTGGAACACCAGCGAGAAGAGCAACATGCCGGCGGTGAGTATCATGTAGAGTGCCCAGAACGGTGTGGAGGCGGTGATGCCAAGGCTGCCGAAGAGCGCGTCGATGAGCGTGCCGGGCAGTCCCGTAGCGTCAAGCCCCGCGCCAAGCGTGTAGGCTCCAGCCGAGAACAGCAGCAGATGCCAGGGTATGTCAACATCGTTCCACTTCACCACTCCCACCTTTGGCAGCAGGGCGACGATGGCGCCCATGAACGCAACTGCCGTCTGGTTGATGCCGTGCTGCTTGTCGGTAGCCCACAAGAGCAACACGCACACGAAGATGGCTATCGCCTTGTATTCCTCTGGCTTCATACGCCCGAGCTTGCGCAGCTCTTCCTTGAGCCGCTCCATGCCGCCCGGTATCTGCGGCACGCGCTCCTCCTTGCGCAAAGGGAAGAATACCTTCGAGCCCATGAACCACGCGATGAGGATGAGCAGGATGCTCATGGGAAATGCAGCCTTGAACCAGTCCTGATAGCTGAACGAGCCGATGCCCATTGCCCCCGCAATGAGCGAGCCGGCAAGCAGCGTCGCGCCCGAGCCAGTGAGGAAGGCGTTAGCGCCAAGATTTATCTGGAAAAGGTTCTGCAAGATGAGGTTGCGCCCAAAGTTGTTGCGATGTTCGCCGCCCGTGGCCCCGTATATCGCCGCCACGACCATGAAGATGGGCAACAATATCGCCGCCTTGGCGGTGGTGGCGGAGATGAACGCCGACAGCACCACGTTGATGATGATGAAGCTCAACATCACTCCGCCCGCGCTCTTGCCGAACTTCAGCACAAACCACAGGGCGAACCGCTTGGCGACCTGCGTCTTGACCAACATGCTGGCAAGGATGAACGACAAGATGTTGAGCCACATCACGGGGTGGCCGAGCTGGGCGTATGCCGTCTTGTCAGACGTTACGTGGCAAAGCACAATGCCGAGTATCACCAACAGCGACGTCAGGTAGTTGGGTATCGCCTCGGTAATCCACAGTATTATCGCCGCCACGAAGATGGCGAGCATGGCATAGTTGGCGCGGATGAAGCTGTCGTGCGCCTCAACCGTGGCGGTTGCCTGCATCTCCTGCTCCGACATCGATGCCGTTGCCGCACCCGGCGCCTTCATCTTCTTCACGATGCCGTCCTTAATCTGGCCGACACGCTTTTGCGCCGACTCGGTGAGGGTTGTCGTCTGCGGGTTGGTGTCTATGCGGTTGACAAAGGGCAGGTCGGCTACGAGATAGACGAGAACGAAAGCAAGGACCGCGAGCGGCCCTCCAATCTTTTGGAGGACACGCTCGAAGCCTGACTTCTTCATCTTCGGCAACTTCTCGATGCGGTAGTTGCTCATGTCGAGCGCGTCGAAAGCTTTCGCGTTGGATGCGGGATTGTCTGTCATTTCCAGTTCTTGTAGGGGTTCTTCATCAGCATGGAGTTGTAGAACCGCTTGTCGCCGGTAACCTCGAAGCCCGTCCATGCCGGACGGTCGAACACCGCGTTCTCCTGCGGAAGCTCAATCTCCGCCACCACGAGGCCTTCGTTGTCGCCATAGAACTCGTCCACCTCCCACGTGTAGGGACCAGCCTTCACGAGGTAGCGGGTCTTGTCTATAACGCCCGGCTCGCACAGCTTGAGCAGCTCGCGCACGTCCTCGACGGGTATCTCCTTCTCCCACTCGAAGCGGCTTGCGCCCGAGGCGTTGCCGATGCCCTTGATGGTGATGAAGCCCTTGTCGCCCTTGATGCGCACGCGCACCGTGCGCTCGGGCACTGAGCTGAGGTAGCCCTGCGTGATGCGCGTGGCCTTGAATGCCTCTGCCTTGAAATCGTCGTTCTTTACCAAGAACTTTTTCTCTATTTCCTGTGCCATAGTCGTTAATTTGCCAAAGGTTTGTTCGTCATGCCGATGACGCGCTTTATCGCCTGCAGATAGTTGATGTTCTCAACGCCCTCAAGGCAGCAGTCGGCAATGGTCTTCTTTATGTCCTCAATCTCGGTTGATTCGGAGTTTATGGTCTCCACCTTCGCGCCGTTGATATAGACGTTGCCCGTCTCGCAGATGGTGCCGTTGACCATGTAGCCGAAGCGCTCCTTCTCCACCGCCACTGCCTGCAGGTCGGGATGCTCGTCTATCATCTGCAAGAACTCCTCAAGGGTATAAGCCTCCTTTGTGAGCTCGGGCATGCCCTCCACCTTGAATGCGGGGAACACTTCATCGCGCAGCGTCTGTGCCGGGATGGGGAACTCGCCTTTCATCAGCGGATTCCACTGCTCCAGGCCGTCCACTGCTTGCACGAACGTCTTGATGTCCATCTTGCCGTTGCGGATTTTCGTGTTATTCACGTCGTTGGTGCGGCTCACGATGTAGGTCTCCGAGCTGTGCCGCTCCCACACTTTCTCGGGCACGGGCACGCTGAGGCGGCTCATGCGCCTTGCCTGGGCTGCGAAACTGCGCCCGAAGCTGCGAAACTCAAAGCGGGGCTTTGAGATTTCGCCGATTTTCAATTCTTCTTTTGCCATTTTTCTACGTGTATTTAAAAGGTTGATTATAAGCTTGTTTACGATGTCGCAATGCTTTCTTTCAGCCGCAAGGATTATGCGTGGCAGTTGTCACGCAATTCAGTGGCAATTGTCACGCAATTCAGTGGCAGTTGCCACGCAATTCAGCGGCAGTTGTCACGCATTGTTGTTGCGCCACAATCCACGCATACCAAAGCAGCGGTCATTGCACCACTGTTTCGTCCTCGGTGCCTTCCTGCGGGTTGGCGGCGCCAAGCGTCGGGTCGGCTTGCATGAACTTGCCCGTGCCGTCGGGGCAGCGGCTCCACGAAAGCTTGACCTTGTCAAGCGATTCGAGGCCCCAGCCGTCGCCTTTCTCGCCACGCTGGAAAACATCGACGCGGTTGCCGTTGGGGTCGAAAAGCTCAAGGATGACGCTCTTCTTGTTGGAGAAGCCCGACGTGATGCCACGCTTGGTACTGCCCTTCGCGCCAACGATGGTGAAGTAGCCGTGGGCGGGGATTATCTCGCCGTCGATGCCTGTCCAGGCGTTTTCCTCGTCCTTGTTGATGGTAACGTCCTTGAGCTTTATCGGCGTGTCGCCGTTGTTGTAAAGCTCGATGAACTTCTCCTCGTCGGCCGAGGCTGCGGCGTAAAGCTCGTTGAACACGAGCTTGGTGTAGTCGGCGGGCTTGTCGCCTACGGTGTAATCTTTCTCTACGGTCGTGGTGTAGCCTGCCTCGTTGACGATGGTTATGGTGAAGCTCACCTTGGTGCCGTCGGCCTGCGCGGGAATGGTGGCGGTGTAAGTGCCGCCGGTGGCACCGGCCATGCTCACGGTCTGCGTTGTGGAGCCTGCCGTGTAGGCAAGCGTGGCGGTGGAGACGGCCTGCAGACCCTCAACCGTCGCCGTAACCGTAACGTCGTCGAACGACGTGGGAGCCTCGGGCGAAAGGGTTACCGAGGCTATCGACGACGGTCCCTCATACACTTTGTCCTCCACGCAGGAGGCCATGAGGAACATTGCAATGAGCAGGAAAAGCAAATGTTGTGTGGTTTTCATAATGTCTTTCTTCGTTTTATGGTTGGCCAATGTTAGAAATCAATCTCGAAACGCATGGCAAGCGAGTGGTAGCTCACGCCGCCCTTGCCCTTAGCCTCGGTAATCTTTGTGTAGTCGGACGTGGGCTTGCCCGCCGCGTCGTGGCCGGTGTAGAGCTTGCCCTTGCCGTTGGCGTAGCGGTCGTTGTTGGAATACTGGTAGTTGAGGGCAACCTTCACGTTGCTGTTGACGTAGAAGTTGATGCCTGCCGTCCAGTTCTCGCCCGCGCCGCCATAAACGCCGTTGTCGTTGAGGTCGAGGTAGTCGTAGCGCAGGGCAAGCTCCAAGTCGCCCCACTTGCGCCCGCGGTTGGGCATGGTGAACTCGCCCTCGGCCACGTTGAAGTTCTGCTTGCCGCCGAAGAGCAGACACGTGGCCTGCGCATACCAGCCGCTGAAGTTGTAGCTCTTTGCCGCCGCCGACACGTGGTCGCGCACGTATTCGGTCTGGAAGCGGGCGGGGCCATAGTAGCCCGCAGCCTCAAGGCCGCCCACCCACTGGTGGTCGACGTTGGGAATGACGTCGGTGTCGAGATACTTCTTGCGGTTGATGCTTGTGGCGTTGCGCGTGCTGAGGCGCAACCCGCCATACTCGGCGTTCTCAACGTCGGTCTTGGGCGTGCGGTAGGATGCCTTCGCGCCGAGGTAGAAGCCCTTGTAGCGGTCGCGGCTGTAGGGCATCCAGCCCACCTTGCTCGTGAACGACCAGCCTTGGCTGCGGCCGTAGTCCTTGTTGTTGTCCTGCACGTAGCCGAGCGTCTCTTCGTCGCCCACGGTCTGGAAGAACATGCCCGCCGAGGCGCGGAAGTGGTCGCGCAGGTACTCGCCCTGAAGTCCGACGTGGCGCGAGGGCACCAACGCCTTGCACACCATTGCCCGCTCAATGAAGGCGAGGTAGCGCGACGTGGTGGTCTGCTCCATCGAGAAGTCCTCCTTGAAGTTGCCGAGCTTCCACGCCATGTTCTTGATGCCGCCATACTCAATGATGGCGTCTTTCAGCTCAAACTTGCCGTCGGCGAAATCAACGTCAACCTCGCCGTACCAGTCCTTGGTGATTTGCGCCTTCACGGCAAAGCGTGCGCGGCGCACCGACACGCCGTTGCCGATGCGGTTGTAGTCGCCATCGTTCTTGCCGAAGAATGTGGCTCCGTCCACCTGCACGCGGTTGTCGAACCACAGCTTGTAGTTGCGGTCTTTTGACTCGATGACAAGAATGTTGTTCTGAGCCTCGGTGTGAAGCTCCTGGCGGTCAACCGCCACGCCATACTGGTTGTAGCGGACTTCGCCTTCCTCTTGGGCCACTGCGCTGACTGACAGGCACAGCAAAGCCCCGGATGTTAAGACTAATGTTTTTCTCATAGGATAAAGTTATGTTATTGAATAAATAAAAAAGGCTTGTATTGAGGCTTTCACAACAGCTGGAGATATTGCACGAGGCTCGCGCTACGGTCGAGCCTCAGCTTCTTGCGGAAACGGTAACGGCCTATCTCCACGCTCTTCGGCTCGCGGTTGGTGAGCATGGCTATCTCCTTGGTGGAGAAGCCGAGCCTGAGCAGTATGGCGAGACGCCGCTCCTGCTCGGTGATGCCGGGGCAACGCATGCGAAGCCGCGCCACGAAGTTCTTGTGTATGTCCTCCACCTCGGTGTAGAACTGGTTCATCTCGTCGAGCAGGCGGTTGTTCTCCGTCATGTCGCGCACCATAGCCTTCATCTCCCCGCGCAACTTGTCGGCATCGCCCTCACCAGCAAGTCTGCGCATGCGCGAGCACATCTCCTCAATATAGTCGCGCTGCTGCTTGATGTAGAGCGACAGGTTGACGAGGCTGCGCTGCTTGAGATCGATTTCATCGGAAATGGCGTTGAACTGCGACGTTACGGCGACAACATCCAAGCGGTTGACCTCATCGTCGGCTTTCAGCTTGCGGCTGCGCTCCTCCCTCAGCAGGTTCTCGGCAACCTTGTGCTTGTGGTACTGGTTGAAATATAATCGCATGAGCAGACACGCAAGCAGGAAAAACACCATGACTATCGACAGCAGAAGCACGTCGTCAGACAGGGCCACCACACACAATGCCGCCGCAAAGCCTGCCAATGGCGACAACAACGTCACCGAGGCAAGGTTGGCAGCATGTACCGCCCGTTTGCCACAATCCAAATAGAGGTTGGCGCATTC
The DNA here is from genome assembly GCA_964616945.1 of uncultured Prevotella sp. GTDB lineage: Bacteria > Bacteroidota > Bacteroidia > Bacteroidales > Bacteroidaceae > Prevotella. The sequence goes on from CAZTUD010000102.1 coordinate 6,693, forward strand.
CCTAAGCTGAGTAGAGGAAACAGCAACCGCCGATATGCCAATGAGCAATGGAAAAAGCACGTTGAAGCAAAGCAAGGTTGCCGCCCCCGAATAGAGCAAGGGAATGTAGCGAGTCAGGCTGCCCCACCTTGAACTGCTATATGTCCGCAAGGCACGAGACAACAGCAGCACAAGGCACACCAAACCGATTACGGCAACCACCAGAGACGGCAAACGCACGAAACGCCATTCGCCGTCGAACGGGAGGGCAGGAAGCAAACTGTAGTTGTATGCAAGCAGCGCCAAGCCAACAACCATGCCAAAACGTGCCAAATGTTTGATGCACAAGCTCTTGACCAGCAAATGCGTGTTGCGTCGGCTGAACATGCGGCTGAACGAAGACTTGAAGGCCATCGCCATGCCGAGCGCAACCAATGGCGCGGCAATCAAGGAGAGGAGAGGCAATGCCACAGGGAAAAAATCAAGGTTGCCCCGGCAATGAAACTCCAGGCCCATCCACGCCCCATAGAAGACAGCCACCACCGACCGCCCTGCCCTAAGGCACGACAGCAGCACCAAGGCCGCCACTATGGACAGGCACAACACGCATGTAAACGACAACTCCATTATGATTTATGGTTCTCTCTGTCAGTTGTTTTGCTTAATAACCATTATCGACAGCAAGTCGGAAGCCTTGACCGCCTCCTCGGCAAGCTCCTCGACATGCAACGTGAAATATCGCAGATGTATTTTCTGGCTCAGCTTGAAGTTGTCCATGTCGTGGAAGACATGACGCTTTATCGACTGCGCCAGCTTGCCCGCCTCCTTCTCGAAATAATAGACACGGTGCACCTTCTCGGTAACGAACTGTGGCATACGGAAGAAGTCTCTCGAAGCCTGCACGACACCCTCCACCGACAATGCCGAAATCTCCACGAGCTTGAGGAAATCCACGTTAAGCCCGGCAGGGAAAAACGGCACCTCAATCTCATATTGGCACAAGTTCTTGTAGAGCAGGTTTGCTATTTTGTCAAGGCTCTCAAGCAGTTGCAATATGTCTACCCGGTTGTCGGCAACCAAGGCATGGGTGTAGAGGTCGTTCTCTATGGCTCGCCTCAAGTCGGTGGTCTTGGCACGGAGTGCGACTATGGAGTTGAGGTTGTCGTCGAACCCGCCCTTGTTGCCCTCCAAATAATTCTTTATGCCGCTTTTATATACAAGCAGGCATTCGTCGAGGCAATCAAGAAACCTGTCCAAGTCCTTTATGGTGTTGTTCACTTTCCTAAATCCAAACATGTTTGTGGGTGTTTTGTTGTTGCAAATTTAAACATAATAGTCGCAGCCTCCAAATGGGCACAACGATGCCATTTGGGGGAGATGTAGAGTTTTTATGAAAATGGTTGTTGTTGGTTTACAGAGAGTTGTCAGTCTTTATGTAAAGGTTTACCTATCCGGTTTTACTTCAATGTAGAGTTTTTATAGTGAAATTGGCTGCGGGAAAAGTGGCAAAGGTCAGGTTAAAAGGCACAAAAAAGCCCCTCCCCCACAAGGAGGAAGGGGCAGACAATAAAGTTTACCTGTCAGGGGTGCTGAGTATCTTGTAAGCATTGTCGAACGACTTGGGATGCCGCCCGATGAGACAAATATTGACCAGACAGTTGGCAAGCATCTCGGCATCGTTGAGGGATGCACCTTTCGTGCGCTTGAGGTTCTTGCCTATGATGACATTCCACGGCCCGTCGAAATCGCGGTCTTCCGCGCCGATGTAGTTCTCGTTCTCGCGCGAGCCTTTCATCACCTTGTATGTTATGGCCTTGTCCGACGACACAGGCTCCATGCCCAAGAGCAAGTCCCAAGCTTGCTGAAGCTGCGGGCGAAACTTTCCCGTGCCGGGAAACATGTCAACAACGACGGGCATTACCTCGTCGAACTCGTAAGCCTGAAGCAATTCGTAAAGTCTCATGGTAATATTTAAAATTTCGCCATCAGTATGGCGTCGGCAGCGCATTCGCTGCCCTTGTTGCCGAGGCGGCCTCCGCTGCGCTCCTTTGCCTGGGCAAGGTCGTTGGTGGTGAGCAGGCCGTAGATGACCGGGATGTTCTGCGTGGCGTTGAGGTGGGCAATGCCGTAAGTAACGCCCTGGCAGATATAGTCGAAGTGGGGCGTTTCGCCGCGGATGACGCTCCCAAGGATTATCACCGCGTCGAAGCCGTCGTTCTTGCACAGCTGCTGCGCACCATAGACAAGCTCAAAGCTGCCCGGCACGTGCTTCACGTGGATGTTCTCGGGCAGCGTGCCGTGTTCTTCCAAAGTGCTGACGGCCCCTTGCAAGAGTGCCTCGGTGATTTCGTGATTCCAGTCGGCAACCACGATGCCAAAGTTCATGTTGCTTGCATCGGGAATGCCGACTGTATTGTGGTCAACGATGTTGTGAAGCTCGGTAGCCATCTTACTTCGTAGTCCTTTCTATGTACTTGTCGATTTCGTTGCTCTGCACAAGGGCCGAGTTGACATATTTCTTCTTTATGTCCTGATAAATCTTGTTTGCGTCGTCGGCCTTGCCCTGCGACTCAAGCAGCTCGCCAGCCTGCAGGAGGAACGTTGGCGAAAGGCTGTTGTTCACGCCATCCTTTGCCTTGGAGTCAGCCTTTGCGGCAGCATCCTTCAGCTTGCTGATGGCCTTGTCGATTTGTCCAACATGGGCATATGCGTTGCCGAGAGCCTCAACGGCGGCAGGACTTACCATAGCGTCGCCCTTGGTGGAGAATTTCTCAAGGCTGTTCACGGCATCCTGCCACTTGCCGAGGTTGGCGTAGCAGAGGCCGGCAT
>CAZTUD010000103.1:0-9460 GCA_964616945.1 uncultured Prevotella sp.
TGTCGGCGGTCTCCACATCCTCTTCCTCGTCATCATCTGTCTGCGTGCCGCCATCATGCCAACGCCTCGCGCCGATGGTGCCGCCACCGCCGATGGGCACATCCGTATTCTGGATGTACGAGTCCCCGGCAAGCGGCTCGCCGTCGGCCACAGTAACGCCGACGCGCGGTCTGGTATATCTTTTCTTCATTCTTCTTTCTCGCTTCTCGCGGATTTTGCGGATTCCGCAGATTTATTCTCCTCCATTTTAGGATGCGCCAAGCCACATCGGGGTGGGCTGTCAAGATGTGTCCTGGCCACAGGCTGAGCCTGAAAACCTGTCCCGTGTTGGGCTCGTAGCGGTGCCGCTCCAAATCTTGTTGTGCCCTGACCACAGGCTGAGCCTGAAAGGCTCTTACCTTTGCCAACCCCGTCTCATCCTGCCGACAGGCAGGTGAGGCGGGGTGGTTGCTCTTGGGAGGCTTCAGCCCGTGTAGGGCTGCCGCTTGTGAGGCACTGGATTTCACTTGGTTACCAGCGACGACCCTTTCAGGGTAGAGCCTCACGGTGCGTTCCTTACCCCCGGTCAGCCCTTGCGGGCATGACCGAGGGTTACATAAGCGGTGACCCTTTCAGGGTCAGCCTCTTCATTTGGCTGCTTGTTGGTAGTCATAAAAACCTTATAGCTTGCGTAGAATATGGGGGGAGGCCATGCCAAGGGTTACCGCTCTTTACCTCCCCCCCCCCGTGGGGTTTCCCCCGCGCCTCCCAAAGGGAGGTGCCGCATATTCTCAAGCCCTACCCCCGGCGGGCCTGCCCGCCGGCTCCCTCCCCCAAATGGGGAGGGCAAGATATGGCTGTTAGAAGTGATGTCCCGTAACCTTCCCCTCCCCATTTGGGGGAAGGTGGAAAGATGCGGCATAGCCGCATCTGGGGTGGGGCTTCATTCTCCCACTGGCTGCCACGTGCCGGGCAGATTGCTCGGCACGAGGTTTTCCCACTTGTTGGTAAAGCTTCCGTCCTCGTCCTCCAGCCATTCGTCGTCGTAGGGCTTGGCAGTGGGCCCGCCGTAGCCTTGGTGGTTACTGACCTTAAAATCGTCGAGTAGCAGCTCGTCGTGGTCGATGAGTACGACGACGGTCTGCGGTTTAATGTATTCTTCCTTTTCCATTTTTCTTATTATAAAAGCTGGGGGGAGGCCATGACAGAGTTACCGCTCCTTACCTTCCCCCGTGGGGGCAGTCCCCCGCGACTCCCAACAGGGAGCCGCCGCAAAAAATATCCATATAAACAGTCTCTCCCGAATTTCCCCCAAAAAGATGTCCTTCAGGGGCGGGTAGGTAGGGTTAGAGCCCGTCCGTATCGCCCACAAGGGCGATTTTACCATCCCAATGAATGCGGCTTGCAGCGCATACGGACGGGCACGAGACCCGCCCCTGCAAAGCATCCCATTCCAGTAACCCACCTTTCCGCTCCGCCAGGGCAGAGGGTAAGGCTTCCCCCCCTCTCTGTAGGAGAGGGTCGGGGAGAGGCTTTACCTCTTCACGAACTTCCGTCCGTTCTGTATCACTATTCCTTTGTACGACGCGCCCACGCGCTGGCCGGCGGCGTTGTACATCGGGGCGGAGGAATCAAGGCCACCGGGCGTTGAGGAATCTCCATAGACGGGGATGGCCACTATGCCCGTGGTGCTGTCGTCGTCGGGCATCTGCATTATGAAGCCCTTGGCCGCCTGTGCCCCCGGAAGGCTAAAGTAAGCCATGTGTGCTTTGAGGTCAACCGCTGCACCCTTTGCCGCACCCCAAAAGAAGCCCCAAGGACCGTTTTGGTATTCCTGCATCAGGTAATAGAAATTGTAATTCGAATCATTGTATTTGCTTGCGGAAAGTGTGCTACCCGAACCGTTGCCCAAAAGCACGTTCTTATCAGGCTTGGTGCCTGCGGCGTTCATGTCGGGATTGTAGAACGTGGGCGTTGCGCCCGCCGTGCCTTTAAGCACCACCGCCACGCCCGCAGGTATTATGTCGCCCGTGTTGTAGGTCTTGCTGACGGTCAGGTAGCACGGCGCGTCCGACTTCTTGGTAGCGGTGGTGGTGTAAGCATACGCCGCCGTCACCCCGTCTGGCACGTACCAGCTGTAGGTGTCGTAGCAGAACGTGGCGTAGCCGCCGCTGCCGATTGTGGTACTATTATAATACTTTCTGTAGTGTTTGGTGGTCATGTCGTACAAGGTGAGTGTGCTGTTGTCACTACTACTCACATCGCTGTCATCGTCATGTGGTGTCTCCGTATAATAGCCTACCGCCCGCGCAGTATAAGAGCAGTCTATGCTGGTAGAAAAAGTGCCGCTTGTTCTATTTGTTGCCGTACGGGGATCTCCACCGTCGCTGGTCCAATAGACACTGTTGTAGCCGCTTGCACTCAGGCCTGCGGTCGTTTTGTCAGTGAAAAGTTCGTCACCTGTGAACTGAAGGGTTCGGCTGCCCGTAGAGCCGTTGGGATCGGAAAAAAACACTTTAATCCACAAAATGTCACAGCGCTCGCCAGCCGCATGAAATTTAACCTCTGTCAAGCCTCCCGACGAGGGACAGTCCCACTTGCCGTTACTGTATCTGCTGGTTCCTGTAACCTTGTCAATTTTTTGAAAAGTGCCTTCGCTGTCACAACTCCATCGCTCTCCTCCGTGGGTAGCACCAAAAATACCACCATCTCTTTTGCTGTTGAAACTGAAAAAGATGTGGACTATCTTTTCCCCATTTTTCGACTGGACTGTAAAATGTTTGTCCTCGTATATATGCCAATAGTCACTTGTTCCTTTACCTGTTGCTGTAAGTTTGCTCTCGCTTATAATGCGAAAGTGGGTGCTTGTATTACTATCATCTTGATCAATGACAGGACTTTCGATAGTATAGTCATCTACACTGTTCCACCCGGATCTGAATTTTTCGCTTCCTCCCCAGCTTGCCGTACCGTAGGCGACCATGAGGACGAGCATGAGCAGTCGTAAAAATTTTCTCATAATATCATTCCTTTCGTTATTTTGTTTATTTGTTTATGTTTAAAGCCTCTCCCAAGCCCTCCTCGAAGGGGGCTTTTGCCGATGGGCAAAATGTAGATGTTGATTACAAAAAGAGCCGTTGAACAGCATCTCCGTAGGGGCATACCCCCGTGTATGCCCCTACGGTCGGCTGACGATGGGTAACGGCAGGACGCCGATGTGTGAGGCAATAAGAATTTGCGTCGCCACCACGGGAAAGGGTGGTGACGGCGTATGGCGATACAGGGCATCGGGAAAAGCCTTTCCCCACGCCCGCACTGGTAAGTGTGGTATTGAAACTAACTTTTACCCCCCCCACTTGGGCGCGGAGGGGAGCAATGAGAATTTAAAAACTGTATTCTCCATTGCCTTGAATATTTAGAATTTGTAGTTTGCTTATAAACTTTTTGCAAAAATAGGAGGAAATATTTGGAAAAACAAGGAAATCGGCGTTTTTAAGACAAAGTTTAACTTCTATTAATGCAAAAGATAGTTACAGGTCTTCCACGACGATGGTGTTGCCGTGGAGCGACACGCGCACCTTGTCCATGCGGTTCATCATGCGTATGGCTTCGCTGACACCGGCGTTGCGCTCGGCCACGAAGCGCATGCGGTAGTGCAGGGCGCGGGTGGAGCGGAAGTCGATGGTCTTGTTGAAGTTTTCGCCTATGGCGAGCATTATGTCCTGCAGCTCCACGTTGTCGAAATAGAGATAGCCGTCGCGCCACATGGTGAAAGGCTTGGTGTCGACCTCGGCTACGGAGAGCGTGCCGTCCTTGCCCATGCGGGCCTGCTGGCTTGGCATCAGCACGGTGCCGCGCCCCGCGCCCTGCTGCCTGACGCTGACGCGCCCCGACACGAGTGTTACGCTGCCCCGCTTGCTGTCAACGGCGAACTCGGTGCCGAGGACGGTGGTCTCGGCCTGGCCCGTGAGGACGGTGAACGGGTGGGCTGCGTCGTGGCGCACCTTGAAGTAGCCGCTGCCCTCGAGCTTCACCACGCGGCGGTCGCCGAAGCGGGCGGGGAAAGTGAGCTGGCTGCCGGGCGAGAGGCTCGCCACGGAGCTGTCGGGCAGCACTATGTCGGCCGACTTGCCTATGGGCACGGTGAGCGTGAGGTCTTTTATATTTTCCTCGTCGGCGAATATGCGGCGGAAGTCGTCGAGCGTGACGGTTGACGATTGCTTCGACGAGGGGCTAAGCGTGACGCGGTCGCCGTTTTGTGCCGTGAGGCTGATGCCGCTTTGCGTGGTGGCGGCGGTGAAAAGCCTCCCCCCGGCTCCCTCACAAGGAGGGGGAGAGGGTTGTCCGCCGTTTGGAATGAGGCGGGGAACAAGCAGGAATATGGCACCGATGAACACGGCGGCGACAAGAAGGGCTTTGAGAATTGAGATTTGAGGTTTGAGGTTTATGATGTGGGTGCGCCGACCCTGCCTCACCCCCAGCCCCTCTCCTTCAGAGAGGGGAGACGCGACACCCAATTTTGATGTTGGGTGTTGGGTGGCAGGTGTTAATGGCTTGCCGACTTCTTCATGTCCCGAAGGGTCAGTTTTAATTTTTAATTTTGAACCGTAGGTCTCTGTTCCCGCTTTGCGGGAGGGAAAGAAATTTTGAATTTTGAATTGCCTGAGCCTTTCGCCCACGTCCACGGGCCGGGCTTCGCGCTGCATCACGGTTCGCAGGTCGAGCGCGTCCTGCACGCACTCCTGCAGCTCGTCGCTGCCCTGGAGCGCGTCGAGCTGCTGCCCTGTCAGGCCGTCGCCCAACACGATGTCGAGTGCCTGTTCTTCCAGTGATGCCGGCTTAATATTCATGCTGTTTTTATTCCCTAATGCACATTCTTAATACGTTGATGGAGACGAAAAAGTTACTGCTTTAGCGTTTTTTTCATTTCCCGAATCATTTTTAATGCTTTCACCATGTGCTTTTTCACCGATGCCACGCTCATGCCCAGCTCCTCGGCTGCCTCCTTGTATTTCATCCCGTCGATGTAGCAGGCCCTGAGCACGTCGGCAGTGGGCGGCCCTATGGCGTGCAGCACCCGTGCCACGACTGCCTCGCGGTGCTGCTGCTCGGCCAGGCGGTCGGCGCTGACGTAGCGTTCGCTCATCTTCGCTGCGTAGGCCACGTATGCGCTGTGCTTCTGCTGCCGGCGCAGGAAGTCGATGGTGCGGTTACGGGCAATGCTGAACAGGTAGCCTCGCGCTGTGACGAGGTCTATGGCCCCAGCATTGCGCCATGCGTCCTCATAGACGGCCGTCACGATGTCGTGGCAGTCGTCCTCGCCGTGTATGAACTGGTGCACGAAGCGGTACAGCATTTCATAATAGTCGCGGAACAGTTTGTCGAAGTCGCTTTCCCTGCTCATTCCCGTTGTCAAAGGAGCCTCATGCTTTTTCTTTAACGCAAAAGTACACATTTAATGGCAAAACAATAGGTTTTTTGCGACATTTTTGTAGAAAAACGTGCTTTTTCTCCCAAAAAATGGATATTCAGTAACCTTTTTCCTTTGAGCTTCGTATTAAAAAGCATAAAAAGCAGAAAAACAACTTTAAAACAGAAGCGCATGAAAAGAACAATCCTTCGGCTGGCTCTTGCCCTGACGGTGCTGCTCACGTCGCTGCCGCTTGCGGCGCAAAACGACGTGGGGCTGACCATGCAGTTCCGCAACGAGTCGCTTGTGAACGTCTTCGACCGGCTTGAGAAAGCCTCGCCCTACAAGTTTCTCTTCACCTACGACGACGTGGTGAGCCACCGCGTCAGTTTCAAGGCCAACAACTCCACGGTGCTCGAAATCCTGGGCTACGCCCTGCGCGGCACGGGCCTCACCTACAGCGTAGATGGCAAGTTCATCAACATCACCAAGCGCCACGCCCAGTCGGCAGCAGCCAAGCCCGACAAGGACCAGCGGCAGACGGTGGGCGGCTACGTTTATGAGAAGGCCACCCGCCAGCCCGTCATAGGGGCGCAGGTGAAGGTGGTGGGCACCAACGTGGTGGCCGTGACCGACATCAACGGGGCCTTCAGCTTCGACTATTTCATCTCGCCGCAATACGAGGTAGAGGTTACATACGTGGGCATGAAGACCAAGCGCGTGAAGATAGCCAAGGAGATGAAAATATACCTTGAGGAGGAGACCCACGAGCTTGGCGGCGTGGTGGTGACGGGCATCTTCAAGAAGGCGCGCGAAAGCTACACGGGCTCGGTATCGACCATCGACAAGGAGCAGCTTCAGCAGTTCCGCGGGCAGAACCTGCTGCAGACGCTGAAGAACGTCGACGCCTCGCTCAACTTCCAAGTTGACAACCTCAACGGCTCCAACCCCAACAACCTGCCCAACCTCAGCATCCGCGGCTCGTCGAGCCTGCCGATGAGCGTTGAGGAGTTCAACGCGGGCGAATCGAGCAACCCCAACACACCTCTTATAATAATGGACGGCTTCGAGATTTCGCTCACCAAGCTCATGGACTACAACGACGAGGAGATTGAGAGCATCAACATCCTCAAGGACGCCGCCGCCACCGCCATCTACGGCTCGCGGGGCGCAAACGGCGTGATTGTGGTAATCTCGAAGCAGCCGGAGGCGGGCAAGCTGAAGATAAGCCTCGACGCGGGTCTTACGCTTGAGGTGCCCGACCTGAGTTCCTACCACCTGCTCAACGCGGCGCAGAAGCTGGAGTTGGAGAAGCGCGTGGGCCTGTACGACCAGGCGTGGAACACCAGCACCAACTCGAGCGAGAGCGACATTCTCTACAAATGGGCCTACAACAAGCGTCTGCACGACGTGCTGAGTGGCGTTGACACCGACTGGCTGTCGAAACCCCTGCGCACGGGCGTAGGCCAGCGCTACAACCTGCGCCTTGAGGGCGGCAGCAAGGAGTTCCGCTGGGGCGTGGACGCGCAATACCGCGACACCGAGGGCGCCATGAAGGGCAGCAACCGCAAAAACTTCACCGGGGCCATAACCCTGCTCTACAAATACAGCACGCTCACGTTCCGCAACTACACGTCGGTGGGGCTGACCAACTCAAAGGAGAGTCCCTACGGCTCGTTCAGCGACTACGTGTCCTTAGAGCCCTACGACAGTCCCTACGACGAGGAGGGCAACATACGCAAGTTCTTCGACCCGTTCATCTCCATTTATTCGGCCACGGAGAACCCGCTCTACAACGCCAAGCTCGGCGGCTTCGACAAGAGCAACTACACGGAGCTTACCAACAACTTCTCCATCGACTGGAGCATCTTGCCTGAGCTCACGCTGCGCGGCCAGCTCGGCATATCGCGAAACATAAGCGAGAGCGACTACTTCCGCTCGCCCGACAACACCTACTACGAGAGTTCGTCGGCATCGGAATACCAGTCGGGCGAGGGCTTCCTGCGCAAGGGCTACTACCGCTACACCAATGGCAAGAACACGTCAATCAACGCCGACGCCACCCTGTCGTACAACAAGGTGTTCAAGGACGTGCATTCGCTCTACGTGGGCCTCAACTGGTCGTTGCAGCAAACCAACTACGACTCGTTCTCGTCGGCCTACGAGGGCATCTCCAACGAGGACATGGCAAAGATAGCCAACTTCCGCCAGTATTCGGAGACCGAAATGCCAAGCGGCAGCAACACCAAGACCCACCAGTTTGGCGTAACGGCAAACGTGAACTATACCTACAACAGCAAGTATTACGCCGACTTCAGCTACCGCATCGACGGCAACTCCACCTACGGCAGCGACAAGAAGTACGCCTCGTTCTACAGCATGGGCATAGGCTGGAACCTGCACAACGAAAAGTTCCTCAATGGCAACAAATACATCAACATGCTGCGCCTGAAGGCGAGCTACGGCGAGACGGGAGCCGCATCGGGAGCCGCCGAGACCGACGCTTACACCTATTATAACTATGTGACCGACAACCGCTACATGACGTGGATGGGCGCGGAACTTGGCGGCTTCGGCAACCCCAACCTGTCGTGGCAGACCACAAAGGAGGTCAACCTCGGCACCGAGTTCAGCCTGCTCGGGCACCGGTTGAGCGGCTCGTTCGAATACTACATCAAGAACACCGACAACTTGCTCTCCTCAATGGACCTGCCCCATTCCACCGGCTTCTCGTCGTACAAGGCCAACATAGGCGAGGTTGAGAACAAGGGCTGGGAGGCCGCCCTGCGCGGATATGTGCTAAGGGACGAGGCGAAGAAGTTCTACTGGCTCATTGGCGGCCAGCTCGTTTACAACAAGAACAAGATAAAGAAGCTCTCGCAGGTCATAAAGGACCAGACGGAGGCTTACATGAACGCCGCCGTCAACAGCTCCAGCACCACGCGCGACACCAACAGCGGCATACAGTATCTCTTCTACGAGGGCTACCCGCAGAACGCCATCTACGCCGTGCGCTCGCTCGGCATCGACCCCTCGACGGGCAAGGAGATTTACCTCGACCGCAACGGCAACATAACCGACGTGTGGAAAGAGTCGGACAAGGTCTATTGCGGCAGCGCCGACCCGCTCTACCGTGGCAACCTCAACACGTCGTTCACGTGGCGCGGCCTCACGCTCAACGCCTCGTTCGGCTACTACTGGGGCGGCAAAATGTACAATTCCACGCTGCGCGACCGCGTGGAGGTTACGCTCAACGAGATACGCAGCGGCAACGTTGACGAGCGCGTGCTCAACGACCGGTGGTTCCAGGCCGGCGACGTGTCGTTCTACCAGAAGTTCAGCAACAACAAGGCCAAGGCCAGCTCGCGCTACGTCATGGACAACAACGTGCTGGAGCTACAGAGTGTCAGCCTGCAATACAAGCTGAGCAACAACTGGCTTAAAAAGAACTTCAGGCTCGAGTCGGCTATATTCAGCGTCAACATGAACGACCTCGTGCATTGGGGCTCCATACGCATGGAGCGCGGCACAAGCTATCCTTACGCCCGCAACATACAGGGCAGCCTGAAGCTGCTGTTCTGATACGCTTTGCTAAAGAATAAATAATAAAGAATAAGGAACAAATCATGAAACTAAAATATATTTTCAGTAAAGCGAGAAGTCACACTGCTCTGCATATCTCTTTACTCTCTCCTCTTTGCTCTTGTCATCTTGCAGCGACTGGCTCGACGTGCGCGGCGAGAACATACAGAAGGAGGACGACCAGTTTGACTCCTACAAGGGCTTCCGCGATGCCCTGACGGGCTGCTACATGGAAATGGCCTCGACCGACATCTACGGCGAAAGGCTCACCATGACAAACATCGAGGACTTGGCCGACCTTTGGTACATGAGCAGCGGGTATGAGACGCAGAAACCCACCTCCTACTTCCTGCATCACCACCAATACACGGAAGACGACTCGCGCACAGCCATCCAAGCCATTTACGCGCAGCTGTTCAAGACCATAGCCTCTGCCAACGTCATCCTGAAACACATAGATGAAGACGGCGGCAACATAGCCGACACACA
>CAZTUD010000104.1:0-9411 GCA_964616945.1 uncultured Prevotella sp.
CTTTACGAGAGCCTACGCGACCGTGAGGACACCAGCTATTGCTTTCCTGCAAAAATCAGGCTGGCACTGAAGAAATAAAGGAGCATTGCCAAGAATTAGTTGAACACGTAGCCGAGGGTTATGTATATGGCACCATTTTCGGGGAAGTTGTTGCCGTCGCCATAGTCCCACGGAGCCTTTGCGCCTTTCATCACGAAGCGCAGCCCTGGCTGCACGCCGTATTGCGGGTTGTGGAAAGGTATCTGCACGCCGCCCTCCAGCGTGGCTCCAGCCACGCTGCCCGTGCCGTTGCTGTTCTCGCCAACGAAAGTGCCTATCGAGAGGCCGCCGCGCAGGTAGGGCTTTAGCTTGCCGTTGATGGCTCCGCCCTTGTCAGAATAGATTGACGACTGCGGCTTTTGCGCCTTCCTCGTAACCGTTTGCGCCTCAGCGCATGGCAGCAACGCCAGCATCATTGCCGTCGTCAGCAGAAGTTTCTTCATGTCTTATTTGTGTAAAGTCTATTTTCAGTATTTTGTTGTCAGAGAGGAGATAAAGGTTGTTGCCGATGAACTCGCCAGCGTTCAGGCCACAGCCGATGTTGCCCACAGGCTCGCCGCTGGCTTTCGCTATGAGGTATTGGTTGGGCTCGTCAACATTTTCCTTGGCAAGAAACACCATGCCGCAGGCCTCGCCAAGCTTCAGGAAGACGTTGTATGCCTGGAAGTCGTCGGTTATCTTCAAGTCCTGGTTTACCACTTTCATCTCGTCCTTGTCGGTTATCACCACGTAATGGGTGGAGTCGGTGTGCAGTGGCGTGAGCACGAAGTCGTTGAGCCGATAGGTGTAGATGGTGTCGGCAATCAGCCCCGTGAGGTTGCCGTAGGCAGTGGCATTCCACTTTTCCACGTGGGCGGTGGAGTCGGCAAGCTGTTGATAGACAAGGCGGTCGGGGAATACGACGAAAGCGTAGTCCTTGCCAGCTGCCGCGCCTTCCACCATCTCCTTGTCGTCGGAAAGGTAGTTGCAATAGAGCATGTCGCCCGTCGTTGCGTCGAACGAAGCCACGAACGGCCTCCCGCACGGCTTCATCTGCACGCCGCCCGCCAGTCCGAAGGCGTAGTTTATCACCGTCACGCGGTTGCCGTCGCCCGTAATCTCGGCATTGCCCATAGTCTTCGACGGAAACTCGTGTGTCCACACGGCGTTGCCGTCATGGTCGAGGCATGACAGGCGGTTGCGGTCAGACACGTAATATTTGCCTCCCATGCTGAATATGTTTTAGCACGTGTTGGTGTAAACATCCATAGAAAATAGCGGCGAGTTGCCCGTCGGGATGACCGCCACACCCGTCATTGCCCCCATCACGCCGCCGGCCATGCCTACGGCCAAAGCTTTCAGCAACATGCTGCCCGTGCGCTGGAAGCCGTTGCGCGACTTGTAGGCCGCCAAGCTGCCGTTGAGGGCATTGATGAAGTTCACGTCGTCGGCGGCCACGACAACCGTCGAGTCGTCAGCCTCTACAATGTGGTTCCAGCCCCAGTTGGTGCTGTGGCTCACTTTCTGTTGCCACAGCTGCTGGCCGTCGCTCAGGCTGTAGGCACGCAGCTGCTGCGACGCGCCGTTGCTGTAGCCGAGCAGCACGTCTTTCTGTGGGTTCAGCAGCACGGGCATGAGCTTCACGCTCCACTTCTCCACGCCATCGTCGCCCACCATAGTGCATTTGCTGTCGTCCACGATGAGAGAGCCGTAGGGCGTTATCCTGCTCTCGTAGGATGCGTGTCGTTTCAAGGCTTGATAGCCCTGCCCGCTGATGCTGGTGTAGCGCTCTTTCTGCCCGCACTCGCGCGTCCAGAGAAGTTTTCGGGTGGCGAGGTCGTAAAGCCCCACCATGCCTTTCCGCTTCTTGGGCGAAACGCTGTCAGTGTAGAATATGAGAGCCTTGTTGCCGTCGGCTGACAGCGAGAAGTCGTATGCCTTGTTTCCGAGGTCAAAAGTGTCGTTGGGAACGATTGTTTGGGCAATCATGCGTGTCGCTGCCATGAGCAGCAGGCACAATGCCACTGTTTTTTTCATTTTTTCTGGTACATTCTCTGTTAGTAGGTGCAAAGGTATGGCTTTTTTTATAATTTGTAGTAATGCTTGTGTTTTTTTTCGTAATTTTGCAGGGACAAACCGTATTGTAACACATATTACAACATCCCCCAAATGCCACACAAGATACTAATGCCACTGCTTCTTGCCGCCATGCTGTCGCTGTCAGCCTGCGACAAGGGGGCGTTCGACGTTCATCCCTACGACACCAACTACAATGGCGGTAGAGACCTGAACGACAAGAACATTGTCACCATCGAGACCCGCTTCAGAAACACCGACACCCTGCGCGTGGCGTTCATCAGCGACACCCACCTGTGGCACAAGGAGTTCAAGGCGGAGGTGGAATCGATAAACGCCAACAACTCCATTGACTTCGTGGTGCACTGCGGCGACTTCACCGACACGGGCACCACCCGCGAGTATGAATGGGGATGGGACATCATCAAGAAGCTCGATAAGCCATACGTGGTGCTCATTGGCAACCACGACTTCCTCGGCACGGGCGACCAGGTGTGGAAGACGGCATTTGGCAAGAGCCTCGACTTCTCGCTCATAGCCGGGAGAATAAAGTTCCTGTGCCTCAACACCAACGCCACTGAGTATGACTACTTGGCGGCAGTGCCCAACTTCGACTACATGGAAGAGGAGATAACCGCCGACTCTGCCGCGTTCGACCGCACGGTGGTGGTGATGCACGCCGCCCCATTCAGCGAACAGTTCAACAACAACGTAAGAAAGATGTTCAACTACATGGTGCACCTCTACCCTGGCCTGCAGTGCTGCATCTACGGCCACGACCACCACCAAAAGGCCTCCGAGCTTTTCAACGACGGCACAATGTGGTATGAGGTCGACGCTGCCACCCATCGCAACTACTATATCTTCACGTTCACACCCGACGGCTACAGCTATGAGACAGTTCATTATTAGCATATTGATGTGCATACTCCCCTGCTCGCCATGCAGTCCGAAAGGGGCTGACAGCGACTCCATTTCCCCATCCCCTGGTCGCTTCGACCACCGTGTGCACCGTGTGCGCCACTACTGGGCCAACCTCATCCCTACGCAAATAGTGGTGCAGAATGCCGGCAACATGGGCATAGTGTCGGCGGGCGTGGGTTGGGAATATGGCAGGCGCGGGCAATGGGAGACGCATCTCATGTGGGGCTTCATACCGAAATACGACAGTGGCCGCCCCCACCTCACGCAGACCATAAAGGAGAACTACATACCCTGGAGCATAAGCTTCAACGACTGGCTCGCATTGGAGCCGTTGGAGGCGACCATGTACGTCAATACGGTCTATGGCCATGAGTTCTGGCGCAGCCAGCCAGGACGCTATCCCGACAAATACTATGAGGCATTGTCCACGAAGTTCCGCATCAATGTCGGCATTGGTCAGCGCATGACGCTCAGTCTCAATCCCAATAAATACTTCTTTAAGGGAGTAACGCTCTTCTATGAGGTAAGCTCCTGCGACCTCTACATACGCTCGCTTTTCCAAGGCACGGCAATATCCTTTTGGGACATCATAGGCCTCTCCATAGGCGTGAAGCTGCAGACACTATAGAGGGGACGGCAACGAAAGATTTTTTGTTTTTTATGGGCGCAAACAAAAAAACTTCAAAAAAAGTTTGCGAGTATGAAAAATCTTTACTACTTTTGCAGCAACAAAAAGAGCATATATCTAACCTTATACCTTTTAATTAACAAGTCCGCACTCCACAAGTAAGGTTGTGGGGTGCGGACTACTTTAAAGTTTTACACATTGATTATGAAGAAAAGCTGTCTATTACTGCTGTGCCTTGCTGTCTGCGCAGGGGCAATGGCACAAAACTATGCAAAAAAATTGAGGAAAGCCAAGGGCATTGAGGTCATCTATCGCAGTGTCTATAAGGACAAGGCGATGCCTGGCGGCATGAGGATGCTCGTGGCGGGCGACGAGGTGAGCATGGAGCCTGTAGGCATGGAAGGGGGCGCACGGCCAGAAAAACGCCTGTGGCAAGGCAGCTACATCGACTATAGCCGCAGGTGCAGCTACAAGCGTGCGGTGCTGCCCAACGGCGAGACCATCTTCTCAGTGTCTCCCTTTGAGTATGGCGAGGGCTTCAAGGACGTGAAAGAAGATGTCTTCCTCGGCCTGCGCTGCAAGGTGGTGCGCGCGATAATAAACTCCAATACCATCGACGTGTGGTACACCACCGACCTGCCGTTTCGCGGCACGCCGCAGTCGGGCGTTGGCGTGCCCGACGGATTGGTGCTGCGCGTGGTGCGCAATGGCGACATGATTCAGGAGGCTTCGGAAATAAAGGCTTTCAAGTCCGACGGCGCGTTGCTGCCGACGGACTGGGGGCACCAGCTCGACAAGGACTATTACCAATATGCCATCAACCAGAGCGGCGTAATCTCTATTCCCGTGTTCGACCAAGAGCGCGTGTGCTTCAGCGGCGCCAAGCTTGATGGCGACCTGAAGGATGGCGTGGCCTATCCTGCGGCTGGCGGCACCGTGGTGTTGAAGAAAGTAAAGTTACCCGACGACATCAATGACCGCGCCGTGTTCCTCGAAGTGGTGCAATATTCTGACGGCGACGCCTACGACCGCACAGGCTCAGTGTTCGTCATACCTACGGGCAAGGCTCAGTCGTTCATCGACGCGCTGAAGAACTTGAAGAGCGTGCCGGCCTTCCAGTCGGGCGACAAGTCGTATCCCGCCGTCGTCTCCACTCCTAACTACGATGTGCCAGTGGAGCTGATGAGGTTTTTCACTGGCTTCGGTGTGCGCAAATACAACCACAACAAAGTGCCGGGGCAGACGTGGGTAGATTCTGTTATATATAAGACCGAAGTTACCAACCTTGCCCAGCATTTGCAGGGCGAAACTTGGATTGGCGCATATATCGGCAACTGGGACGCAAAAGGTCACCGCGTATCGGTGAAGCTGAAATACTATCCCGACGGCGAGGGCAAGCCGCTCAAGGCTATGCCGCTTTTCAACACGGTGAACTACATTGAACAAGCAGGGCAGGACTACCCAACGTTCATGGGCGGCGACTCGCTGCGCGTGAAGTTCACGCTCACGGAAGATGTCAAGGACGCGCGACTCTATTATCTCACCACAGGTCACGGCGGCTGGGGCGGTGGCGACGAGTTCAACCAGAAAGTGAACACCATTTATATGGACGGGCAGAAGGTGATAAGCTTCATTCCTTGGCGCGACGACTGCGGCACTTATCGCAACAACAACCCTTGTTCGGGCAATTTCTCCAACGGCCTCAGCTCCTCCGACCTTAGCCGCTCCAATTGGTGCCCGGGCACGGTTACCAATCCCGAATACATCTACGTGGGCGACCTAAAGGCTGGCGACCATACGGTAAGCGTGCAGATACCGCAGGGAGCCCCAGAAGGCGGAAGCGTGAGTTATTGGTGCCTGTCAGGAACGCTTATCTATTGATTTTCGCATGAAAAAGAAAAGCTTGAAATACATACTTGCCGCAATGTTGGCGTGCGGATTGCCGCAGGCGGCAAGCGGACAGGAGCCCGCAAGGCAGAGTGAGGAAAACATGGCATGGTTTGCCAACGCCAAGTTGGGCATTTTCATCCATTGGGGCATCTACGCCGTAAAGGGCGTGTCGGAAAGCTGGTCGTTCTACAACAACTATCTGCCCTACGACGAATACATGAGCCAATGCAGTGGCTTCACGGCCTCAAAGTATGATCCCAAGGCCTGGCTCGACCTCATAAAGGAGAGCGGGGCGCGATATACGGTCATCACATCGAAGCACCACGACGGCGTGGCGTTGTGGGACACCAAGGCCAACGGCCTGAGCGTTGTAAAGAACACGCCTGCGGGTCACGACTTGATTGCTCCGTTTGTGAAAGAGGTGCGGCGGCACGGGCTGAAGCTTGGACTTTACTATTCGCTGCTCGACTGGTCGCACCCCGACTATCCAAACAAGACCCGCACGGAGACGCGATACAGCGGCGACTCGGCACGGTGGCAGCGGTTCGTCGGTTTCAACATGACTCAGCTCAAGGAGCTGAACACGCGCTTCAAGCCCGACCTTTATTGGTTTGACGGCGACTGGGAGCAGTCGGCTGAGGCTTGGAACGCGAAAGGCATAGTGAGCCTGCTGCGCTCCACTAACCCCAAGACCATAATCAATTCGCGCATACAGGGTTACGGCGACTATGCCACGCCCGAACAAGGCGTGCCAGTGGTGCGCCCTCAAGACAAGTATTGGGAGCTGTGCATGACGATGAACGACTCGTGGGGCTACCAATATGCCGACACCAACTATAAGACACCTTACATGCTGCTGCGCACGTTTGTTGATTGCCTGAGCATGGGCGGCAACCTGCTTTTGGACATAGGTCCGAAGGAAGACGGCACCATTCCCGCCGAGCAGGTGGCAATTCTCAAGGAGTTTGGCCGTTGGACCAAGAAGCACAAGGAGGCTGTTTACGACACTCGCGCTGGCATTCCGGCGGAGCATTTCCAAGGATACACCACGCTCAACAAGGGCGGCGACGTGCTTTACCTTTATTTGCCCTACAAGCCTGTAGGCCCCATAGAGATAAAGGGGCTTATGAACAAGGTCAACCGCGTGTGGGTGGTTGGCAGCGGAGAGATTATTCCTTACAAAGTTTACAACAAAAACTATTGGAGCGAAGTGCCCGGCAATCTTTACATTGACGTGCCCGAGCGTGCGCTTGACCCGCAGATTACGGTCGTGGCGGTGCTGCTCGATGGCCCCATACGGCTGTACCGAGGAGCGGGCAAAGTGATTGAAAGTAACTAACACACAAAACCTATAGACGATGAAAAAGACTTTACTGTTGTTGGCAATGCTTGTTGCGGCTCTGCTGCCCGTTGCCGCACAACATCAGCTGACGGCAAAGTTCGCCCGCCAGCTCACCACGCCGCGCAGCTACGTTTGCTACCGCACGGCGGGGAAAATGAAAATTGACGGCAAGCTCAACGAGGCCTCATGGAAGAAAGCCGAGGAGACTGCCCTGTTTGTTGATATCAGTGGCGAGGATTTCCCAAAGCCAAAATACGGCACCAAGGCGCGAATGCTCTGGGACGACGAATGTCTGTATGTGGCGGCGGTGCTTGAGGAGCCCAACATTGTGGCCAAGCTCACCAAGCGCGACACCATAATTTACCACGACAACGACTTTGAGGTTTTCCTCGACCCCGACGGCGACGGACAAAACTATTTCGAGATTGAGACCAACGCACGCGGGGTGGTGTTCGACTTGATGCTCGACCGTGCCTACCGCTCGGGCGGTAACTTTATGGTGCAGTGGGACTGCCCGGGGCTGAGGCTTGCCGTGAGCCACGACGGCACGCTCAACAAGCAGACTGATACAGACCGTTCTTGGACGGTGGAGATGGCCATTCCGCACAAGGCACTCACCGTGAACTTCAACAATCCGCTCAAGGCGGGCAACACGTGGAGAGTGAACTTCTCGCGCGTGCAATGGCTCAAGAAGGGCGGCCCAGAGGAGAACTGGGTGTGGAGCCCCACGGGCAAAGTTGACATGCACTGCCCCGACCGATGGGGCTTCGTCCAGTTCTCTGACAAGGTGGTGGGGCAGGGCACCGACGTTTTCAGCTTCCCCTACCAAATGGATGCTTACAGGCTGTTGTGGGCCATGTTTTATGCCCAGCAGGACAACAAGGCCAGGCAGGGCGACTACATTCGTTCGCTCGACCGCTTCTTCCTGACCGACGCAGAGCTTGCCACCCTGCCTGAAGGCAGCGAGGTGAAAGTGGAGGCCACGGCCCATGCCTTCCGCGTCAGCATCAGCGTGCCGCAGGAAAAGGTGTGGTATGTGGTTGACGAAAACGGCAAGTTCACGCGCGAGCCTTTCACGCAGCGGGTGGTGAAAAACTGGATGTGGATGCGCATCGACAAGAAAAAGAGTGCCAGCCAGCTGAAGGCGCGTTTCGACCTTATGAAGGAGTGCGGCATTGCCGGCGTGCTGTTTGAGGGCTACGACGAGCAGACTTTCCGCCTGTGCCATGAGGCAGGATTGGAGGCACACTATTGGAAGTGGACCATGAACCGCGACGAGGTGCTCCAGACCCATCCCGACTGGTTTGCCGTGAACCGCAAGGGCGAGTCGGCATACGACAAGCCGGCTTACGTGGATTATTACCGTTTCCTCTGTCCCAACCACAAAGGCGTGGCCGATTATCTGGCTGCCGACTACGTGCGCATTGCCAACCTGCCCTACGTTGACGGCGTGCATCTCGACTACGCGCGTTTCCCCGACGTGGTGCTGCCCGTGGGCTTGTGGAAAAACTACGGCATTGACCAGACACGCGAGCTGCCCGAATATGACTATTGCTACTGCGACGTGTGCCGTGCCATGTTCAAGGCACAGACGGGGCGCGACCCTATGGAGGTGAAAATTCCGCAGGAAGACCAGTCGTGGATTAATTTCCGTCTCGACGGCATAACCCGCGTCATCAACGCCATAACCAAGGCTTTGAAGGCCGACGGCAAGACCGTTTCGTCGGCAGTGTTCCCTGGTCCGTCGATGGCGAAGAAAATGGTGAGGCAGGATTGGGGCCACTGGTCGCTCGATGCCTATTTCCCCATGATTTACAACGGCTTCTACAACGAGGGACCCGAATGGATTGGTCGCTCCGTAAAGGAAAGCGTTGAGGCCGTCAACGGGCGCGGAAAAATATATTGCGGTCTGATGTTCCCCGACATAAAGGGCACTTTCGAGAAAGCCCTTGACGAGGCTTACGGCAATGGTGCCGCAGGCGTCTCGTTCTTTGACGGCCCCGACGACACCTACTTGCTCCGCCTGAAACAATATCTCGACAAGCGCGGCTTCAAGGCCGAATGAGATTTCATCTCGCAGATTTCGCAAATCCCGCAGATACATGGAAGTTTTTGTTTAGTCCCTTAATCTGCGGGATTTGCGAAATCTGCGAGAAAAATATATTCAGTGGGAGTAATACTGTGCTTGGAACTACTGCTGCTGGATGTACAGTGGCACGCCTATGGCCTCGAAACGGGGTTTGAGAGTCTCCAATAATGCCTTTTCTTCTTGGCTGGAAGGCGCGATGTCGATGCGCTTTACGTCGCATTTGATGTCGATGTTGCCGTGGTATTGCAACTCGAAGAAGTCGAACATCGGCGGTGCGTTGTCGGCTATGCGCTCAATGGCGGGGAAATTTTGCTCGGTGAGCCGCCCCTCCATAATCCATTGCGTGAAGTGCATGTAGCAGGCCATTGGGTTGGGAATTTCCACGGTCGGCCTGCCGTCGTGAGACAGTCCGCAGAGGCACGTCGCCCGAACGTCGTCAACCCG
>CAZTUD010000105.1:0-9358 GCA_964616945.1 uncultured Prevotella sp.
CAGCATTGCACGCATCCGCCGTACACTGACAGTTCTGTGTTTGGCACCACCAGCCTCTCGTCAATGCCAATCACGCTGCCGAACCCCTCGCACGTTGGGCACGCCCCTGCGGGTGAGTTGAACGAGAACATGTTGTCGTTGGGCTCCTCGAAAGTCATGCCGTCGGCCTCGAAGCGTGATGAGAAGTCGAAGCTGATGTTGGACGGCAGAAACACCAGCCGACAGGCTTCGTGCCCCTCATACATGGCGGTTTCCACTGAGTCGGTGAGGCGAGCCACGGCATCCTTTTCATGCGACACTGACATGCGGTCGATGACAAGACCGACGGCTTGAGGTTTACTTTCAAGCACATCTTCAATCCTTTTGACCTCACCGTCCACCATCACTCTTGTATAGCCCTCTTGCAAATACACTTGCAGTTGTTGCTCCAGCGTGCGGCCTTGTGGTTTCGCATCTTTTTTCTGGTCGGCTGAATTTTGTACTTTGACTGGTGCCACCACCATGAACTTCGTGCCCTCGGCAAACTCCAATGCCTTGTTCACCACGTCTTCGGCCGACTGCTTCTTCACCTCTTGCCCCGAAATCGGCGAGAACGTGCGGCCGATGCGTGCGTAGAGCAGGCGCAGGTATTCGTACACCTCCGTAGATGTGCCCACCGTCGAGCGCGGGTTGCGGGCCGCCACTTTCTGCTCTATGGCGATGGCGGGGGGCAGTCCCTTTATATAGTCGCATTCGGGCTTGCTCATTCTGCCGAGAAACTGGCGGGCATAGCTCGACAGGCTTTCCACATATCGCCGCTGACCCTCGGCATAAAGTGTGTCAAAGGCAAGGCTCGACTTGCCAGACCCCGACACGCCGGTCATCACTATGAGCTTGTCGCGAGGTATCTTCAGGCTTATATTCTTCAGGTTGTTGGCTCTTGCGCCCTTTATCTCAATATACTTGTTTTCTTCCATTTTAAAGATGTGTTTGGGAATGCAAAGATAACATGTTTTTCGCTATTGTGGCATCGCCGTGTGGCATTGTTTGGGTTGATGAATGCTTAAAAAAACATAATTGTTGGCTTTCGGCACGCCTTGAAGTATGTGATATTGCCGTAAAAGTGTTATATTTGCAAGTGGATTCCAAATTAAGCATACGCGTATGATGAAACATATACTTTCTGCATTTTTCCTTGCGGTGGCATTGTCAGGTTTTGCCACATCGGCATCAGCTTCGCAGGCTGGCATTGAGATTGTGGAGGCGGAGTTGCAAGACATAACGGTCTATGTTTCCGGCTCGACGTTGCATGTAGTTGGAGCGGCTGGCCTGAACCTCAGCATCTACAACATCACAGGCGTAAGGGTCATGAGCCTGAAAGTGGATGGCTCCGACAAGAGCTATGAGCTCAGCCTTGCAAAAGGGTGCTACATTGTCAAGGTGGGCAACGTAGTGCGCAAAATCTCCATCAAGTAAGTAATGATGGGCAAAAGTGCCGGGATTGGCTTTCGGCGGCTCACCTTGTTCTTTCTGTCTGTGGTTGTGGCGTGTTGTTTGTCGGCGTGCCATGACCAGCGTGTCAACCCCAACCGCGAACTGTCGCTCGACAGCTACTCCTCTCTCGACTCGCCAGATTTCCGCTTGTCGCGCGATTTGGTATGGCTGGAGTTGCGCAGGCTTGCTGTCGCCGACACTGATACCCTCATTGCCGACTATTACACCCGTTCACATTACCTGAAACATCCCAGCCTTGTGTGGATTGACCGCAAGGGCATTGACAGCCGTGCCGACAGTATATTGACAAGGCTTCATGCTGTGGAGGACATGGGTTTCAATCCCGCCAGGTTTCGCATTGGGCAGATTGAGGACGACATCAGACGCATACGCAATCTTGACTTCGACAAAACGGCTAACCGCATCAATAAGGTTTATGCGCGGTTGGAGTATGACCTAACAAAGGCATACTTCCGTTTTGCCACAGGCCAGTTTTTCGGTTACACCAATCCGGACAAGCTTTTCAACCGTCTCGACCGTCGCGATGTAGATCGTCCTTACCCAGTCTATTACACTCTTTATGCCCTCGGCAGTCCTTCACCGAAGAGGGGCTTCTATGCCAAGGCATTGCGGCGGGTTCATGAGGGTAGCGCGTCGGCATTTCTCGACAGCCTTGCCCCACAGTGGCAATACTACTACCGCCTGCAGCGGTTGCTCAACAGCGACTCTGCCACCACGTATGGCCGTAGGCTTCTGATGGTCAACATGGAGCGGTGTCGCTGGCGGATGTCCGACTATCCTGAACGCCACTCCAAGTACGTCATCACCAACATTCCGTCGTTTCGCCTGCGTGCGGTCGATGGCGACAATGTGCTGCTCATGCGCATGGGCTGCGGCTCTCAGCAGACCAAGACTCCCGTCCTCCACAGTGCCATCACGCGCATGGACATCAACCCACAGTGGATAATGCCACGTAGCATAGTACGGAAAAGTATCATTCCCCATTTGGGCAACCACGGGTATTTCACTAATCGCCACTATTTCATACGCGAGCGTGCCACGGGCCGAAATGTTGACCTTGCCACCGTAACCCCAGCCATGCTTGAGAGTGGCGACTACCTTGTTATTCAGGAGGGTGGCGAGGGCAACGCCTTGGGGCGCATCATATTCCGTTTCGACAACGACTTTTCCATTTATTTGCACGACACGTCGTCGAAATCGATATTCAACCGCGACGACCGCGATGTGAGCCACGGCTGCATACGCGTGGAGAAGCCGTTTGACCTTGCGGTGTTCCTTGTCGGCGGGAGCGACGGCAAGATTATAGACAAGATAAGGTACTCCATGAATGCCGACGTGTCGCCGCTCGGCAAGAAGAACGGCGAGCTAACCGAGGAGCAGAGGGCGGTTGCCGACACGCTGCGTCGCGACATGCTCGTGGGCAGGGTAGGGGTGCGGCCGTCCGTGCCGTTGTTCATAGTCTATTTCACGCTCTTCCCCGATGCTGACGGCACGTTGCGCTCGTTCAACGACGTTTACGGTTATGACAAGTTGATATACGAAAGTCTTGGCAACTATCTGTGATGACGACAATCAACGACAAGAAGTTGGTGCGGCTTCTGGCGAACCCTATAACCCGTGAACGGGCGTTTGCCGAGGTTGTGAGGCAGTACAGCGAGCCGTTGTACTGGAAAATCCGTCGTCTTGTGCTTTCACACGACGATGCCGACGACGTGCTGCAGAATGCTTTCATCAAGGCATGGACCAACCTCGACAGCTTCGAGGGGAAGTCAAAACTCTCCACGTGGCTCTACCGCATAGCTGTCAACGAGGCTCTTGACTTTCTGCGGCGGCAAAAAAACATCCACCAGGTGGGCGTAGATGAGGCGCAGGGAGTTGCCACACAGCTGCTTGCCGACGACTATTTCGACGGCGACAAGGCGCAGGCTCTTCTCCAGCAGGCCATTGCCACATTGCCCGACGTGCAGCGTGCCGTGTTCAACATGCGCTACTACGACGAGATGAAGTATTCAGAGATGTCGCGCGTGCTTGGCACTTCAGAGGGTGCGCTCAAGGCAAGCTACCACATAGCGGTTAGGAAAATTAAGGAGTATTTGCAAGGCCACATGTAGCCTTATATCTATGTCTATAACTGTTCAGCGGATGGAGAAACCCTCCATCCGCTGAACAGTTTTATCCGTGTCTTCCGTGCAATCTGCGGCAAAAACACTTTCTTGGTCTATACGAGGTATTGCGACGAGATGCTCTGGTTGTTGATGATGCGGCGAATGGTCTCAGCGAAAAGGTCGGCTACGCTCAGCTGCTTCACCTTCGCGCAGTTGTGCTTGTATGGTATGGAGTCGGTGAAGACAATTTCCTCCAGTGCCGATTTCTCCACCCTCTCCGTTGCCGGGCCGCTCATCACGCAGTGGGAGGCGCAGGCACGCACGCTCTTCGCCCCTCCCTCCATCATGATGTTGGCGGCGGTGGTAATGGTGCCGGCGGTATCTACCATGTCGTCAACGATGACCACGTTCTTGCCTTTCACGTCGCCGATGATTTGCATGCTCGCCACCACGTTGGCGCGGGCGCGTGTCTTGTTGCACAGCACCAATGGGCAGCCCAGGTACTTGGCGTAGGTGTTGGCGCGTTTCGAGCCGCCAACGTCGGGCGACGCCACCACCAGGTCGTCGAGGTGCAGACTCTGCACGTAGGGCAGAAGAATGTTGCTGGCATACAGGTGGTCAACGGGGACGTTGAAGAAGCCCTGAATTTGGTCGGCGTGCAAGTCCATCGTTATCAGGCGGTCGATGCCGGCAACGCTCAGCAGGTCGGCAACAAGCTTGGCACCTATGCTCACGCGGGGCTTGTCCTTGCGGTCCTGCCGTGCCCAGCCGAAGTAGGGCACCACAGCGATGATGTGGCGCGCCGAGGCTCGCTTGGCGGCATCAATCATGAGCAGCAGCTCCATGAGGTTGTCGGAGTTGGGGAAGGTGCTTTGCACCAGGAAAACGTCGCGGCCGCGGATTGACTCCTCGTAGGAAACGGCAAATTCGCCGTCGGAGAACTTGGTGACCACCAAGTTGCCTAAAGGACAACCAAGGCTTGCGCAGATTTTCTCTGCGAGGTATCTCGTGTTAGTGCCCGAGAATACCAGGAAAGAGTTTTTTTCTTCACTCATTTTTAATTGTGATTTAATAGAAGTGTGATGCAAAAGTATAAAAATTTCATCATACGGGCAACTTTATTGGGAAATAAAAACTAACTTTGCATAAAACATTGATGTATGAGAACAAATCTTGATACTTTTGAGGGGCTTAGTCATCCCGCTTACATACTTGAGGAGGAAAAGTTGCGCCGCAACCTGGAGCTCATATCTGGTGTGGCACGCGCCGCCGACGTGGAGATAATACTTGCTTTTAAGGCGTATGCCTTGTGGAAGACATTCCCCATTTTCCGCGAATATATTGGTGCCACTACTGCCAGCTCGCTTTATGAGGCGAGGCTTGGAAAGGAGGAGTTCGGCAGTCCCACACACACATTCTCGCCAGCCTATACCGACTACGAAATTGACGACATAGCCCGATGCTCCAGCCACCTTACGTTCAACTCGCTCACGCAGTTCCATAGCTTTGCCCGACGAGCCCGCAAGGCGAACCCTGACGTAAGCCTTGGGTTGCGCGTCAATCCAGAATACAGCGAGGTGGCGACCATGCTTTATAACCCCTGCGCTCCTGGCACTCGCTTTGGCGTTACCGCTGACAAGTTGCCAGACCGTTTGCCCGACTTTATCGACGGCTTCCACTGCCATACGCTCTGCGAGAGCGGGGCTGACGTCTTCCAGCGCACGCTCGCCCACATAGAGGAGAAGTTCGCGCGGTGGTTTCCGCAAATAAAATGGATAAACTTCGGTGGCGGACACCTTATGACGCGCAAGGGCTATGACACTGGCCTGCTTGTGAGCCTCATGCAGGACTTCCACCGCCGCTTCCCGTGGCTGAAGGTCATACTGGAGCCCGGCAGCGCATTTGCCTGGCAGACTGGGCCGCTCGTGAGTCAAGTGGTTGACATCGTGGAGGACCACGGCATACGCACGGCCATACTAAACGTGAGCTTCACATGCCATGCGCCCGACTGCCTTGAGATGCCCTACAAGCCCGACGTGCGCTTCGCCACAACATTGGACGAAGGCATGGATTCGTCTATATATAATAATGTGTCGGAGCATATCTATCGCCTCGGTGGCAACTCGTGCCTCAGCGGAGACTTCATGGGCTTGTGGCAGTTTGACCATGAGCTGCAGGTGGGCGATAACGTTATCTTCGAGGACATGTTGCATTACACCACCGTCAAGACCACCATGTTCAACGGCATCACCCATCCCGACATCCTGCTTGCCCGTGCCGACGGCACGCTTGAGACCCTTCGCCACTTCACCTACGACGACTATCGGCAGCGTATGGACTGAAATCTTTTTTTACTGTGCTTTTAGACGCCCAATACCACTCTTGCGTCTTCTTTGTGGAAAAGCTTATGAGTTTACGATGGCAAAGATAAGAGTTCTTATTTGAAATACAAAGATTAAGTCGTTTTTTCTTGAAAACGGATTAGATAAAAAGACATCAGCGTTCAAAAGACTTTTCGTGTCCTAAATGTTCAAGGGTTGTGGCCAAGTCTCTGTGGTGTGCAACGATTGTGCAACGGAAATGTTAAAAAACGAGCCGTTCGTAAAATTCTTGGCTATTTTGTTGTCAATCTCATTTTTATTCGCTAATTTTGCCGTATTGAATGTGTAAATTAGAAAAAATAAAAAACTTATAAACAAAGGGGAAATAAAATGAAAGGATTCAAGCTCTTATTGGCTGCTTTCCTGTGCCTCGTAACAAGCGGGGCATGGGGGCAGTACACTTATGTTCAGGGAGAAAGTAATGCGACTTTCACATGGGTAGATGAAGACGACTATAGTACCACATATAATGGTGCTTATGCTAAGGAAGAGAATATAAACGGCACAGCATATCCATATACATTCCAGCTTATTGACAATGACAGAGGATTGGTGTATCGTATGCCGTCGTTGTATTGCGACAGCAATAATCCAGGTGATACCATTTGTTATGTAGGCTTGGCTGGTGCATATAAAACAGATGGTAGTAGCACCGTGAAGGATTCCGTCAACATTCCAAATGAAATAACCATTACCTATGGGTCAGGACAATATACTATGGTGAAGAAAGTGAAGAAGATTATAGACTATGGTTTCACGACTTCCGCCAATGGAGAAATTCCCGACTTCACTTACACATACCCTGATGACAACACTAAGACCAAGTATATATATACATACGGTGAAAACACTAAAGGATATCCAAGAAACTACTTCTACAATTCAAATCTCAAGAAGGTGACGTTCACCACCCCCTCTAAAATAGAAGAGATTGGCATGGGTGCTTTCCAAGGCTGCACCAACCTTGAGTCGATAGTGATACCGAGCAGTGTCACCACCATCGGCACGGAGGCGTTCACCTATTGCATGAACATGACTGACGTGAAGTTCCAGACCTATACGGAGAGCGACGGCACAAAGAAGACGCACCTCACATCTATACCAGAGAACTGCTTTTATCAGTGCAACTCGCTACAGGCTCTTGACATTCCAGAAGGCGTGACATCTATAGCCGACTATGCCATACAGGACTGCTGGAAGCTGAAGCAGATAAACCTGCCCAATACGCTCACAGACATAGGCGAGCACTTCCTGTGCCGTGCTTTGTCGCTGACGCAGTTTTATGTGCCGGCGAGCGTTACGAGCATTGAGGGAGCGTTCCTGCACGGTTGCGAGAACCTGCGCGACGTGTACCTGCTCGGTGATGCGGCGACGCTCGAGGAGACAGCAACCAATGGCGGGGGCACTTTTGAATATGAAGAGGTGACGTCTGCGCCCACCGTGAATGGCGTGAACAACTGCACTTTCCACGTACTCGCCCAATATAAAAGCAATTATACGTCAAGTTCAAGCGTTTGGTATAACGTTTATGGTGGCGAAGGGGCGTATGGCAAAGCAGGCTCGGCAGACAGCCCCTCTAATGCAAAGATTAGTATAACGGCGGCATCGAGTGGCACCACAACCGACTACACACACAACCGCATAACGTGGGAGACCAGCACCACTACGCCCGAGCAATACGCGAGAACGTTTGGGCCATACAAGTGGCAGTCGGTGATATTCTACGAGGATATTTCGATGAGTGATTTCCTTGATACGTTTGGCGACGGAGCTTTGGCGGCGACATTTACTGGTTGCCACAAGGACGACGTAAACTCCAAGTTCTACCATTTCGAGTTCACTACCATCCCCTCAACGGAGAAGGTTCCAGGGAAGACCCCCTTGATGATATACATAGACAATGATGAGGTGAAGTACACCATCAACACCGACTGGAAGAATAACAAAGGTGAGACCTCAGACTGGGTTACGTTCTATACGAAGCGTTACAACGTGAGCACGCAGGTGTATCTCACGGACACCAACCCCAAGGAATACACCGACGACTGGGCTACGATGGTGGGCTTGGCAGTGCCAATTCCGATGCACCAGAACGAGTTCTACTTCAAGTGGATTTGGGACGACAATTCCAGCACCGACAAGACATCGTGGAAGGGTCATGGAGAAATTCGCAAGTCTACGTATGCCGGCTTCGCTAACAAGAGCCGCTACAGCTGCTTCTGGCAGATTGAGAGTAATGGCATCCAGCTCGACGGAGCCCAGGCTGGCAGTACGGCTGCCAAGAGCTTCGCTGTGACGGGCTTCGACTCTGCCACTGGCATTGACAACGTGAAGACGGAGAATCAGCAAGGCTTCGACATCAGCATCTACGACATCAACGGGCGGCTCGTGGGCACGTCGCGCAACGACCTGCCGAAGGGCTTGTACATACAGGGAGGCAAGAAGTTCATAAAAAAATAACTGAAAGGAGGAGACTACAGACCAATGAAGAAAAAAGAGTATATAGCCCCCGCTATGTCGTGCCGTGAGATGGAACCACAACAAATGATGACTGACTCCAATACTTTACGTGCGAATGGTGAAGTGAAGGATGGAGAAGGAAATACTCAAAAAGACGGCTCTTTCCCTTATGGCACAGGCGAAGAAGGCGAGAACAGCGATGCCAAGTGGGGTTTTAACCCGTGGACGGAGTGGTAATGCCCCCACTGGACAAAGGCTGCTTCCCCGCAGGGGAATGACAAACCGCAAACACAATAAATTCACTTATTATACATAATTTTTATAAACTACTGACGGCCAAGGACGCACAGAACCCCTGGCATGAGACTTAAAAAAGAAGGCGGACCGCTTGGCCCGCCTTCTCGTTGACCACGGATGACACTGAAAGCACGGACTTTTGTGGTCAGCCAAAATTCCGTGTCTTTCGTGGTCAAGAATTGTGCATGAAGTCGTTCATACCTTATTATATAATGCTGGACACAAGGGTGGTGAACGTTACGATTGTCAACATGGCTCGCGCCCTCTACAAGGGCGACATGGACAATGCGTTGAGCCTGTTGAAGGATTTCCTTGCCACCGTCAATTTCGACAGCACAACAAGGAATATCAAGGACTGGAAGATTGACCGCACTGTGCAGGGTGCGAGAATTTGAGTAAATCGCACTGTGCAGAGTGCGTTTTCGCTAAAAACCGATTGCGAAGTAGCATGTTGGAGGTGTTTTTTCACTTTTCTTGAAAAAAAAACGGGCAAAAGTTTGCAGGTTCAAAAAATGTTAGTACCTTTGCACACGCATTCAGGGGAATGCCTCCTTTTAGGGAGTTTTATGCGGCAATAGCTCAGTTGGTAGAGCGCGACCTTGCCAAGGTCGAGGTCGCGGG
>CAZTUD010000106.1:0-9358 GCA_964616945.1 uncultured Prevotella sp.
CTCTGAAGCACGGCCTTGAACGCGGCAAATTGGGCGGCTGTCTTGGCCGATGCTACGCGCTTGTGGCCGCCCATGACCATCGTGAACGTGTTTCCGTTCATCACGAGCTGCTCCTTGCCGTTGTCGCACGAGATGGCCACCTTGTCGGGGCTTTTCATGTAAAGCGAGCCGCTGTAGGTTTTGTTCTTGGTCATGGCCTTGTTGTGCTTTACCATTGTGGCCTTTGCCGTGGCCGTCTTTGCCGTTCGGTATTTTGCCACGGCTTGGGTGAAGTCGGCGTTTTGGGCGAATGCTGTTGCTGCCATTGTGAGCGACAGCAACATAAGGAATAATATCTTTTTCATAATATGATTTATGTGTAAAGTCCTCCGTTTATTGAGATTACGTTGCCCGTTATGTAGCCAGCCTCTGGCGATGAGAGGAAGCCGATGAGCGATGCCACCTCTTCGGGCTTGCCGAAGCGGTTGGCGGGTATTTGCTTCTTCAGTGCGGCCTCGTCAAGGCCTTCCACCATGTCAGTCTTTATGAAGCCTGGTGCCACGGCGTTCACGGTTATGCCGCGCCGCGCCACTTCCTGGGCCAATGCCTTGGTCGCCGCTATGATACCGCCCTTGGCCGCACTGTAGTTGGTCTGGCCTGGCAGCCCTTTTATTCCGCTGAGGCTTGCCATGTTTATTATTCTGCCGAAGCGGTGCATCTGCATTGCTGGGAGCAAAGGCTGTGTCACGTTGTAGAAGCCGTTGAGTGTTATTTGCAGCACGCGTGACCAGTCTTCGGCTGGCATGAGAGCGAGGAGGTTATCGCGGCGTATGCCAGCGTTGTTGACCAATACCTCTATGTATTCGTCGGGGTGCGCCTTCTGCCATGAGTCTATTGCGGCTCGCGTTTGCTGTAGGTTGCTCACGTCGAACATGAGCAGCTCGCCGTCTTGTCCGGCTTCGCGCACCAGCCTCAGCGTTTCTTCGGCGGCATCGGTCTTATGGACATAATTTATTAGGATGTGGTATCCACGGCGTGCCAGCTCCACGCTTGTGGCGCGTCCTATTCCACGGCTTCCGCCAGTTATCAATGCGTATTTCATTGCTCTAAGATTTGAGAATTGAGGTTTGAGATTTATGATTACTTAAATCTGTCCTCTTTATTTTATTTCTTATACTGTTCAATTTTCTCCCATATACGTTTCCTGCCAACGACTTCGGCGCATGTTAGGAGGGCTGTTATGGTCACTCCTTCCACGCCGTGCAGCATGAGGCTTTGACCAGTGAGTAGCAGGTTTGGCTCAGGGGTGCGTGGCGACAGCACGGTGAACATGGCGTTGGTGCAGTCCTTGCGCAGCCCGTAGGCCGACCCTTGCGGCGTGAGCGTGTAATCGCGGTAGGTGAGCGGGGACGAAACGTATTGAGCCTCGAGGCACTCGCGCAGTCCTGGCACCACGGTTTCCGCCAGCCTCACGCATTCGTCGGCCTTGCGCTGCTTCCAGACCTTGTAGTCGTCGCCGCGATGACCCAGCCTCGTGTCGGCCCATTGGCTGCAAGCTTCCCAGTCTATAGGAGTCAGCAAGTCGATTATTCTCACATAATCGCTGCCGTCCTCTGGCACGCGGTAGCTCACCATCACGCCCGACACTGGCTCGTCTTTCTCGAAGCCGTCCCACAGGTTGGGGCGTGCGTAAACGTAATCGTTGTGGTTGCGGTAGGCAAGCGAGCCTTTTTTTATGATGAGCGAAACTGTGAGCATTCCGTATGTGTTTTGCATACGTGCCAAGCGGTGGCGCAGGGCGGGGCGTATGAGTTTGCTGTCGGTTATCAAGTTGTATGTCACGGCCGGGTGCGCGTCGCTGATGAACAAGTCGGCCTCGTGGCTCGTGCCGTCGGCGCATTCGGCTGCCACTATGCGTCCGTCTTTTTCCACCAGCCGCCTCACTTCGGCGTTGCACCTTATTTCGCTGCCATTGGCGCGGATGTCGTTTATGAGCGATTTCACAATCAGGTTTCCGCTGCCCCTGAGCCTCCAGCTGCTTTTCACGTAGCTGCTGTTGATGTGGGCGATGGTGAAGAGCGGCAGCGTTTCCTTGCGCAGCTCGGCGCGTATGGCGTTGCCCGAAATCACGTCAATGAGCAGTTCGTCGTGGAAAGTCTGGTTCAAGTATTCCCATGCCGATGTTGACATTGGTTTGGCAAAGGCAGGAGGCAAGGTGTTGATGCCCTCAGTCTCCATGCCTGGGCGCAGGGCATCCAGTTGGTGTTCGGTACTTTCGCGCAGCACATTTATCAATTCAACCAAAGCCTCCCGCTCGTGTGGGAAATATTCGCTCAGGTGGTTGACGTAATTTTGTCGGCCTTGTGCCAGGTCAAAGCTTCGTCCCGCGATGTGGATGCGGTCGAAGCAGTCGATGTCGAGTCGCATCCACGGCAATTTCAGCAGCCCGAGCATTCCGAACACCCTGTGCATGGGCTCGCCCTCGTTCAGGCCGCCTATGTAGTGGAAGCCCGTGTCGAGGTCGAGGCCTTGGCGTCGGTAGCTTTGCATGCAGCCGCCCGGTTGTGCCTCGCGTTCAAGCACCAGCACTTTGTGGCCTTCGGCTGAGAGTATTTGGGCGCATTCCAGCCCGCCAAGTCCGCTGCCTATTATTATGATTTTCATTTCTTTAGTTTTCTGAATATTGCCGGCTGCAGGACATACGAAAGTATGACCGCCGACAGCAGTCCCACCAATGTGGAGAAGCCCACGCTGCGTATTGCCGGATGCTGTGCGAGGAGCATCGATGACACCGTGACCACGAGTATGAATGCCGAGAAGAATATTGCGCTCTTGTGCATGTAAAGCAGGCGGTCGTTCGAGCCGCCGCCAATGAGCCCGTTCATCACGAAGATGCTGTAGTCGACGCCAATGCCGAAGATGAATGTCGAGATTATGATGTTCAGCAGGTTGAACTTCATGCCGAAAATGTCCATTGCTCCGAGCACAATGAGCCAGCTCAGGATGATGGGCATGAATCCGAGCAGCGTATATTTTAGGCTCCAGCGGAAGCTCACGAGCAGCACGATGAAGACGAACGCCATCGAAACCCACTGGAGGATGTTGAAGTCGCTGTTGAGCTTTGCCAGCGTGTCCTGCGTGTAATACCAAGTGTCCAGGACCATCATGTTTGGCTGGTCGGCTATGGTGTGGCAAATGCGTTGGTAAGCCCCCTGCGGTTCTTTCTCTGTCGCCTTGTCGTATTGTACCGACGTATAGCATAGGTACTTGCCGCCATACGTTTTCTCCATCAGTGTTGAGAGGTAGCCGTAGGGAACGATGTTGGCGTTGTAGAGTTTGTTGGGCTCGTAGTTGGCATCTACGGCCTCGAAGAAAGCGTTGAAGGCGTCGCTTGTGAAACCGGCCTGCGGTGCGGTGGCGGCAATGAGCGAGCGCACTTTGCCCACGCGCTCAGGAGTCCAATAGCGTTTCCAGGCGGCAATGCGCTTTTGCTGTGTCTTTTGTGAGACGAGTATGAGGTCGGTTGGCGTGTAACCTTTTACGAGTCCAAGTCTTTTGAGACTGTCGAGCTTGTGCCTGAGCGGTTCAAAGTTTGCCAAAGCCTCCTCCATTGTGCTGCCAGTGGAGGCAAAATACCGCGACTTGATGTTTGAAGCAGTCTTCTCCGCCAAGAGATTTTCCGAATGCACCACTTCTGGCGAGCGGTAGCCAAGGTTGCCCATGTCGGTGTCGAAACTCGTCCCTTTCCATGCCCATGCGCCGATGCAGATTATGGTCAGTGTGCAGATTACGGCAATGAGCGGTTTCTTGCGGTCGAAAGGATAAGAGTTTATCCGGTCGATTATGGCAAACATGCGCTTGTTGACCCGGTTCTTTTTCGTGTCCAAAAGTTGTGGCAGGAAGATGAGCGAGAAGAAGGTGGTGCCAACGATGGCGAACGCAGCGAAGAGGCCGAAGTCTTTCAGCAGGTCGGTGTTGACGAAGATGAGGCCCATGAACGAGCCTATCGTCGTTAGGCATCCGAGGAATACGGGCTTGGTCTCGTCGCAAAGCACTTGTTCTGGGTCGGTCACATATTTATAATGTGTCAGCACGTGGAGCACGTAGCTCATTGCCACGCCGAGCACTACTGCCCCGATGCCGAGGGCGAGGAGAGAAAATTGCCCCTCGATGAAATACATCATTGCCAAGCCGAATATTGCCCCGAAGGCGACGGGCAGTATGAGCAGGGGCAGCGTGTCCCAGTTGCGGAAGCAGATGAAGATGAACAGCAGCACGATGATGAATGCGCCGAGAAGCGTCGTCGTAAGGTCGTGCTTGATGGTCGTGGAGTTGTAATATCCGCTTGCTGGCGAGCCGTGATAGCAAACGCTGACGTTGGGATTGGTCTTCGCGAATGTTTCAATCTTAGAGTTCAACATGTTGAAAAGCTCGTTGCCCTGCCCTGTGTCGGTGGCCGAGAAGCGTGGGGTGATGAAGGCGATGCAGACTGTGGAGTCGGGCGTGAAGAAGTGGCCGGCTATTGTTTTGTAACTTCCCGTCGAGCTTTTTAGGAGCGGCTTCATTTGGTCGGCTATGAGATTGCGCATTCCCATGGGGTCCATTTCGATGAGTTCCGGGTAAGCCGACCCGAAGTCGCTTTCCATGTCGCTGGCGTTTTGCGCCATTTGCTTCTTGAACTGATCAATGGTCAGCAGCGAGTCGATATGCGCATAAACCGTTGTGTCAATGTAAGCTGGGAAGTGCTGCTCCATATAGTCGATGGCATCGTCCATTATTTCCTCGGGCATTCTGTAGAAAATGTCCCTTATGACTGGAGCCTTGGGGTTTTGCCTTTTGGCGGCAGCTGTCAGGGAGTCGATAAACTCGTCAGCCACTGCCGCAATGCTGTCTGGCGACATGCCTTTCTTGCCCTCGAACAGCAGGTAGGTCTTGTCCTTTATGCGCAGGTCGGCAAAGGCAAGCTTTGTGGTGCCGTCGGGGTTTTTCGACGACGGCATGAGCTTGTTCAAGTCTTCCTCAAGGTGAATGCGCGAGGCGAAGAAGCCGAAAAACAAAAACATAAAAATCATCGTACACCAAAACACTGCGCGATGATTTTTGAAATAGCGGTATATGTTGATTACAAATTGTGTCATTCCAACGTTCCCTTGAAGTCCATATATTGCTGCTTGTCGTCTTTTATTGTGGCGGTAAGATATCTGTACTTCCCGTCGTCGCTATATGTCCAGTTCATCTCAATGTCCAGCTCCGGGCTTATTTCTGGTGACGCTATGGATGTGAGACGGCAGCGGTCGATGGACACCAGCCGATGATATTCATCGACCATTGTGTTAAAGCATTCCACAATCATCTCTATGTTGCAAGCACCCGGCGACACTGGGTTGCCAGGGAAATGACCACGATAGACGTCGCAGTCTGGCAGCAGCCACACATGGTAGTGTGCGATTCCGTTGCCCAGGCTGAAACTGCCCAATTTGAAGTATTTGTCTCTAAGAAGCATGTCTTTACATCTATGTGCGTGTGGACTGGCCCTGCACACTTACTTTATTGCGATTTTCATTTGCGTTTCGGCGGCTTTCTCACCATTGCAGAGAGTTTCCCCCTTGATTATGGTAACCTCTCCAACCGTCGGCCCCATGATGATGGTGGTTGACAGTTTGTCGCCCACGGCAGGGCGATGGTAGCAGTGGAACCGCTTTATCTCGCCGATGTAGCCTACAGGCGGCTTGTTTGCCCTGGCCGCCAAGGCACGGTGCCCCGCAAACGCCGAAGCCGACTGGGCAATGTGTTCTATAAGCCCTGGTTCTGCCATGAGGCCGTCGTCGTCAATAAAATAGTTGTCGGCTCTCACCGTAAGGGAGGCGACGCAAGTGTCGCCTTCCACACGGTCAAGAGAGTCGACCATCATTATTGGTTCCCGCTGGGGGATAAGAGACTTTATGTCTTCCATGTCAAGCATTGACGTGGCTCTCAATGTAGTCGTAGAGGTCGTTGAACGTGTTTATCTTTCGCAGGTCTTCTACGGGTATTTTCAGCTTGTACGTGTACTGTATTACAGCCACGAGATCTACGAGGCTCAGGCTGTCAAGGTTGAGTGTGTCCTTGAGGTTGGCTTCCGGGGTGAACTGGCTCTCGTCAGCCTCAAATTCCTCTGCCAATACGTTGTTTACCTGCTTTACGATGTCTTCGCGTGTCATAATATTATCCTTGTTTGTTGGTTTATATATTCTTGATGATTAATGTCGAGTTTGTGCCTCCGAAGCCGAACGAGTTGCTCAGGAACATGTCGAAGTGCCGTTCAATAGTTTCGGGGATGACGTTTATCGCCGCCGTCTCCTCGTCGGGATTTTCGAAGTTGATGTTTCCTGCTATGAAGTCGTTCTTCATCATCAGCATCGAGTAGATGCATTCCGATGCTCCCGCCATCCACATCTCGTGCCCGGTCTGGCTCTTTGTCGATGTAACTGGCACACGATAGTCGCCAAATGCACGGGCTATGGCGAGAGCCTCC
Organism: uncultured Prevotella sp.; assembly: GCA_964616945.1. GTDB lineage: Bacteria > Bacteroidota > Bacteroidia > Bacteroidales > Bacteroidaceae > Prevotella. Next base: position 6,494 of record CAZTUD010000106.1, read on the forward strand.
CGTCCGTCGCCAGCATGGGTTGATGTGGCGTGGGCATTCACGTAGCCTATCTCGCGCGGGTCAACGCCGCTGTTCTTTATGCACATGGCGAGGCTTGCGTAAGGGCCTTCCACGTTTGGTGTTGATATGTGGTCGCCGTTGCCCGAAAAGCCCCAGCCCATCACTTCAGCGAGGATTGGCGCGCCGCGCTTCACTGCGTGGTCGTAGTCTTCAAGTATCACGGTTGCCGCTCCACCGCCAGGCACCAGTCCGTCGCGGTCGCGGTCGAACGGGCGGCTTGCTTTCGTGGGTTCGTTTTCGCGTGTAGAGAATGCCTGTATGCCGTCGAATGAGGCAATGCCGTACATGTTGTTCTCCTCTGCTCCGCCAGCTATCACATAGTCCTGAAGGCCTTGCGAGATGAGCAGTGCGCCGAGGCCTATTGCCTGCGACGAACTGGCGCATGCCGCGCTTGCCGTGAGGTTGATGCCGCGCAGCTTGAACAGTGTGGCGAGGTTCATCGTGATGGTTGAGTTCATCGACTGGAATATTGCGCCGCTGCCGCAGGCCGCCGTGTCCTTGAATTGGCGGAATTTGTCAAGTCCGTTCATCGTGGCCTCAGCCACGGAGTCGTTGCCATAGATGATGCCCACCACGTTCTTGTCGATGAAGTCCTGGTCCATCTTGGCGTTTTCCAAGGCTTGCTTCGTAGCCATGTAGGCGTACTCGGCTTCCTCTGGCATGAAGTGGCGCTGGTTGCGGCTGACGAATTTCTTTAGGTCGGGCTTGGGCACTGCGGTGCAGAGAGCCGAGCGGAAGCCCGCGTCCTTGCGCTCCTGTGAGAATACCACGCCGCTCTTGCCGTTGTACAGTGCGTCGCGCACTTCCTCCAATGTCGTGCCGAGACATGACCAGATGCCCATGCCAGTTATCACTACTCTACGTTTCATTGTATCGTTTTTTATTTTTTCAAATGTCTTTCTCGTAGCAGCGGCGTCGTTTCTCGAATGTCGGGTTGAGATATCTCCACTGCGTGAGTTCCTTAAAGTTGTCTTCCAGTTGTGGCCCGGTTTCCGCCCACTTGAAGCCGTATTTGTTGAACACCGGCACCATTTTGTCGAACAGCATTGCCGTTATGCCCAGTCCTTGCATGTCGGGTCTGACGGCTATGAGCAGCAGGTCCACGGTGTCCTCATGCTTCCATTTCAAGGCTTTCAGCAGGTGATACCATCCGAAAGGCCACAGCCTGCCATTGGTCTTGCGCAGCGCATGGGACAGGCTTCCTATGGTTACGGCAATGCTTATCAGCTCGCCCTTGTCGTTTTCCACAATGGGAATCATGTCCATGTTGACGAGTGGCAGGTATATGTTCATGAACTCTTTTGCCTGGTCTTTTGAGAATGCCGTGAAGCCGAAGAGCGGCGAGAAGGAAGCGTTCAGCAAGTCGAATATCTTGTAGATGTATCCGTCGCGTATTTCTTTCTTTGTCAACACTCTCGTGTGTACCCCAAACATCTCAGGAGCGAGTCTTGCCACGCGGGCGTACTTGGCGGGTGTCTCCTTCGGCACCTCCACGCGTATTGACAGCCAATCCACCGCTTTCTTGTATCCCAGCCTGTCCATGTGCTTCGGGTAGTACGGGTAGTTGTAGTAGGTAACCATCGTGTTGAGCTTGTCGAAGTCGCTCACGAGCAGACCCTCCTTGTCGTAGTCGGTGATGCCAAGTGGGCCCTGCATCTTTTCCATGCCGCGCATTTTGCCCCATTCCGCCACGGTGTTGAGCAGGGCTTGCGACACTTCGTCGTCGTCGATGAAGTCGAGATAGCCGAAGCGCACAGCGCGGATGTTCCATTTCTCGTTGGCGTGCCTGTTGATGATTGTCGCCACGCGCCCCACGGGCTCGCCGTCGCGGTAGGCTACGAAGCCGTCGATTTCGGAAAAGGACATTGCGCTGTTCTTTTTCGGGTTGAACATGGCGCGTATGTCTGAATCCAAGTCTGGCACATATTGTGCGCAGTTGGCGTATAGCTTCTTGGGAAAGTTGATGAAGTCCCTCATCGCGTTGCCCGTGTAAACCGAAACGACTTTCATAGTTTTCATTATCGGGTGCAAAGTTACACATTATTATTAAGATAACGCAAGGGTAAGGGGCAAAATAATTTTCGTTTAAATGCCAATAGTGTTCTAAATGTCTTTATTTCAAAAAAATTAAGTGATTATATATCATCGGAATGAGGCAAAATACGTAACTTTGCAAAACTTTTGGTTGAATATAAGTTTTATGGAACATATATTTAGGGAAAAAATAAAGGAAGTATTGACCATAGTAAAATTCTTCATGGTGCTGGCGTTGCCGTTTGCGCTGCCTCTCCAGTCCCTTGCCCAGATAAAGGGTCAGGTGGTTGACAACGGCGACGGCTTCGGCGTGCCATACGCCAATGTCTTCATTCCCGAGAGCCACGAGAACATCATGGCCGACGGCGAGGGCAACTTCAAGCTGCCGCGCCGCCATGTGGCGAAAATTGTGGTTACCAGCGTGGGCTACGACAAGCAGGAAATCTCAATACAGCGTGGTGTCGATTCGCTTGTGGTGAGGCTCAAGCCATCGACCAACAACCATGCCGAGGTAACCATAAAGAGCCACCGCAAGCGTTACCGCCGCAAGAACAACCCCGCCGTGGAGCTGATGCGCAAGGTGATAGCCCGCAAGAAGGAGACGCAACTTGAGGCGCGGCCATACTTCGAGAACACCAAATACCAGAAGATAACGCTTTCGCGCAACGACGTTGACACCATCATCAAGAAGCGCAGGTCGTGGTATATAGAGCACTTGGAGCAATCGCCGCTCGATCCCACCAAGCTCATATTGCCGCTCACCGTCAACGA
>CAZTUD010000107.1:0-9348 GCA_964616945.1 uncultured Prevotella sp.
AGCTGCTCGCCACGATGTACGACAAGAGTCTTGATGCCATAAGGCCGCATCGCTGGCTTTTTTACAACGGCTTCCATTTGAACGCGCCCTACTTCACGTGGGATGGCGTGGGCAGCAGAGTCATGAACCTCTACGGCTACCAGCCTTATAAATCCTTGGGCGAGCCTGCACTCAACTTCTCCCATTTCGATACCGACATGTTCGGCTGGCAGTATTACAGGCTGTTCACCGCAGGTGCCGTGCCTCTTTCCAGAAACGAAGTGATGACGTTGGATAGCGGGGTGAGGGCGGAAGCTTCAGCATTGGCCGCACCACGGGCTTTGGGCAAAAAGAGCAAGGCCATGATTGGCGCAAAGGCTTACGACGTGGTGGCAACCGCCGACGCAGGTACTGGGAATGAGGGCGAAGGCGGCGAAGTGCAAGTGCGCGAGAACCTCAACGAGACGGCATTCTTCTATCCCACGCTGGCAACCGACGCGCAGGGCGACGTGGACATCACTTTCACCCTGCCCGAAAGCGTAACCACGTGGCGGTTCATGGGCCTTGTCCACGACTCGCTGATGAACTACGGACTTGCCGAGGCCGAGGCGGTGGCATCGAAAGCCATAATGGTGCAGCCCAACATGCCGCGCTTCCTGCGCGAGGGCGACAAGGCCACCATCTCAACACGCATTTTCAACACAACCAGCAAGGACGTGAACGGCAAAGTGCGCCTTGAGATACTCGACCCTGAGACCGAAAAGATATTGGCCACGGAAGAGACCACGTTCAGCGTGGCTGCCAACGGCACGGCAACGGAGACTTTCGACGTAAACCCGTCAGCGTTTATCAAGTCTGCCAATGACCAGGCGCTGTTCATCGCCCGCATCGTGGCTGAGGGCGACGGCTTCAGCGACGGCGAGCAGCAATATCTGCCCGTATTGCCCGACAAGGAGATGGTCGTAAACACCATTCCCTTCTACCAGAACGAGCCAGGCGTAAAGGAAATTGACCTGACGAAACTCTTCCCCACCGACAGCAAGGACCGGAAGCTGACCGTGGAATACACCGCCAACCCCGTGTGGCTCGTGCTTCAGGCTTTGCCCACCGTCGCCAATCCGTCGGAAAACAACGCCATGTCATTGGCGACGGCTGTTTATGCCAACGCCATTGGCTGCGCCATACTCACGTCCTCGCCAAAGATTGCACAAACCATAAAGCTGTGGCAGCAGGAAAAGGGCGACGAGACATCGCTGACAAGCAGCCTTGAGAAGAACCAGGAGCTGAAGACAATGGTCTTGGACGAAACTCCGTGGGTGGCTGATGCCGAGCGCGAAAGCGACCAGAAGAGGCAGCTTGCGGGCTTCCTTGACGAATCAACCATCAATTATCGCATAACCGACTTCACCAACAAGCTCAGAAAGTTGCAAAACGCCGACGGCTCATTCTCATGGTGGCCAGGCATGAGCGGCAGCACTTACATGACGATGGCCGTGGTGGAGACATTGGTGAGGCTCAACGCCCTAACCTCAAATCTCAAACCTCAATCCTCAATCCTCAAACCTCAAACCTCAAACCTCAATTCTCAAATTGAGAAAGCCTTCTCCTTCCTTGACAAGAAGATGGCCGAGGAAGTGGTGGAATTGAAGAAGCAGGCGAATAAAGGCGCGAAAGACCTCCAGCCGAGCGAAACGGCGTGCCACTGGCTTTATGCCTCGGCACTTGCCAACCGCATGGAGACTGCCGACAAACATTATCTCGTGAACCTGCTCGACAAAATGCCCACGCGCCTCACCATCTACGGCAAGGCGGGCTCGGCTGTCATTCTCGCGCAGTATGGCCGCATGAAACACGCGCAGGAATACTTGCAGAGCATTCGCGAATATACGGTTTATAAGGATGAGCTTGGCCGCTATTTCGATACGCCGAAAGCGCAATACAGCTGGTTCGACTACCGCATCCCGACGCAGACATTCGCAATAGAGGCGTTGCACCGACTCGCGCCCGCCGACACGACAACCATCACCGAGATGCAGCGGTGGCTGCTCCACGAGAAGCGCACCACGGGATGGAGCACGCCCATCAATGCCGTGAACGCCGTTTATGCTTTCAGCCTTGGCAATTCAAATCTCAAACCTCAAATCTCAAACCTCAAACCTCAAATCAAGCTTGACGGTCAGGCTCTCAGCCTGCCAAAAGCCACGGCGGGCATCGGCTACGTGAAAATGGCAGTTGACAACGACAACCCGCATACGCTTTCGGTTGACAAGACTTCCACTGGCACGTCGTGGGGCGCGGTCTATGGCCGTTTCCTGCAAAAGGCGACAAACGTCAGCGATGCCTCGTCCGGCCTGGCAGTAAAGCGCGAAATAATAGTGGAAGGCAATCAAAAAGCTCAAAGCTCAAAGCTCAAAGCTCAAAGCCTAAGCGTCGGCGACAAGGTAACCGTGCGCATCACCATCACCGCCGACCGCGACTATGACTTCGTGCAGGTGCAGGACAAGCGGGCGGCTTGTCTCGAACCAGCAGGGCAGCTCAGCGGCTACCATTGGGGCTACTACTGCACGCCGCGCGACAACGCCACCAACTACTATTTCGACCGACTGGCAAAGGGCAAGCATGTGGTGGAGACAACATATTATGTTGACCGCGAGGGCGACTACGCCACCGGCGTTTGCACCGTACAGTGTGCCTACGCACCTGAGTTCAGCGGGCGCGAGGCGGCGAAAACTATAAATGTAAAGCAAGACAATGGCAAATAAAAAGATATTTTCATTGACGTTGAGCCTGATGGCGACATGCGCCCTCGCACAACACATCTCCACGCCAAGCACCACCATCGACTGTAGGCAGGTGGTATTCCAACAACCAGTTAAGGCAGAGTTCCAGATGAAGAACACTGGCGACGGGCCGCTCGTCATAAACAACGTGCGGACATCGTGCGGCTGCACCACTGTGGAATATCCCACCGAGGGCATTGCCGCAGGTGCGCCGTTCACCGTAAGCGTGATTTACGACGCAAAGACGATGGGGCATTTCCAGAAGCTCGTCGGCATCTACAGCAACGCCGACGAGGGGCCGCTGATGTTGACGATAAAAGGCGTGGTGGTGGAAAAGAAAACCGATTATGAGGGCGAGCTGCCCTATCAGATAGGGGAGCTGAAAACAGACATACTAGACATTGAGTTCGACGACGTGAACCATGGCGACATGCCGGTGCAGAAGATACACCTCTACAACGCCGGCACAGAGGTTTTAGAGCCACAGCTCATGCACCTGCCCGACTATCTTCTTGGCGAAGTGAAGCCACAGCGCATTGCCCCGGGGCACAGCGGCACGGCAACCATACAGCTCGACTCGCGCAAGCTGCGCAACCTCGGGCTGACGCAGACCTCCATATATCTCGGCATGTTCCCCGGCGACAAAGTGTCTCCAGCCAACGAGATACCAATGAACATAATCCTCATGCCCGACTTCGAGCAGCTGACCGACAACCAGCGGCTCAACGCGCCCAAGCTGCGCCTCTCGAAAGGCAGCATCGACATCGGGTCGTTCAATGGCAAGGAGAAGAAGAAAGACGAGATTATAATCAGCAACGAGGGCTATTCTCCGCTCACCATCCGCTCGCTGCAAATGCTGACCGCAGGGCTTGAGGTGTCGCTCAGCAGCCAGAACATCGCGCCAGGCGGCAAGGCGAGGCTCAAAGTAACCGCCATCGCGCCGATGCTGAGGAAAGCCCGCACGAAACCGCGCATCCTCATGATAACCAACGACCCAGAGCAGCCAAAGGTGGTGATTCCCGTCAGCCTTGGAGCCAAAGAGTAAGGCCATGAACGTACAGGTGGAAATAGACAGCGGCAGCGGCTTCTGCTTCGGCGTGACCACTGCCATACGCAAGGCGGAGGAGGAGTTGGGGAAAGGGCTGGGAGAGAGGCTCTACTGCCTCGGCGACATAGTGCACAACGGCATGGAGGTGGAACGTCTTCATCGCCAAGGACTTGTAACCATAGACCACCAGCAGCTCAAGCGGTTGCATGGGGCGAAAGTCTTGCTCCGTGCCCACGGTGAGCCGCCCGAAACATACGAGACGGCACGGCAAAACAACATCCAGATAATAGACGCTACCTGCCCCGTGGTGCTTGCCCTGCAACGGCGCATAAAACGGCAATATGACGCCAACCCGCAGGCACAGATAGTAATTTTCGGCAAGAACGGTCACGCCGAGGTGCTGGGCCTCGTGGGGCAGACCCACCAGCACGCCATAGTGGTGGAGAACCTCGACGACGTGAAGCGCAAACTCGACTTCAGCCGCGATATCTACCTTTATTCGCAGACAACGAAAAGCCTCGACGAATATCGCCACATAATAGACTACATCAAGCAGCACATCGCGCCCGATGCCACATTCAAGAGCTTCGACACAATATGCCGCCAAGTAGCCAACCGTATGTCCAACATTGCCGGCTTTGCCGCCCGCCATGACCTCATACTCTTCGTCTCCGGGCGCAAGAGCAGCAACGGCCACGCGCTCTTCACGCGTTGCAAGGCTGTAAACCCCAACAGCCACCTAATAGAGAACGCGGGCGAGATTGACTACGACTGGTTCGACGGCGTGAAGACCGTGGGCATCTGCGGGGCCACAAGCACACCGAAGTGGCTCATGGAGGAATGCCGCGACGCAATACTTAATCATTAGACAACTAAAAATCTTTATTACCATGAAGCAAACCATTCTTTTAACCTTGCTTGTGCTGGCAACAATGTCGGCAAGCGCAAAACATTTCATCACCGACGCTGCCTACCGGCAGACCGTGGACTCGGCCTTCCAGCAGAAGATGAGCCTTGTGGGGCAGAAGTTCTTCAACCTGAAAAGCCTCGGTGCCACCACCGACGAGGAGCAGGAGGCCCTCCGCTTTCTCTACGCTTACATGCCCTTGGCCGACGCCACTGACTACCCGACAGCCTACCATCTCGGCAACGTGCGCACGGCACTCAAGGCTCGCGCGGAGATGCCGTGGGGCAAGGACGTGCCAGAGTTGCTCTTCCGCCATTTCGTGCTGCCGATGCGCGTCAACAACGAGCCGCTCGATTCCTCACGTGCCATATTCTACAAGGAATTGAAAGAAAGGGTGAAGGGACTGTCGATGAAAGACGCAATCCTTGAGGTGAACCACTGGTGCCACGAACGCGTGACCTACGAGCCGTCGGACGCACGCACTTCGTCGCCTCTGCAAAGCATCCGCACGGCAAAGGGACGCTGCGGCGAAGAAAGCACGTTTGGCGTGGCGGCCTTGCGTTCAATTGGCATCCCCGCCCGCCAAGTCTATACGCCGCGCTGGGCTCATACCGACGATAATCATGCTTGGGTTGAGGCATGGGCCGACGGCAAATGGTGGTTCCTCGGAGCCTGCGAGCCAGAGCCTGTGCTGAACCTCGGTTGGTTCAATGCCCCGGCCTCACGTGCCATGCTCACACACACGAGGGCTTTTGGCGACTACTGCGGCCCGGAGGAAGTGGTGCTGCGCACGAGCAACTTCACTGAGATAAACCTCATCGACAATTACGCCAAGACTGCGCTTTGCGACTTCTATGTCTTCGACAAGGCGGGCAATCCAGTGAAGGACGCAATGGTGGAGTTCAAGATTTACAACTATGCCGAATATTATACCGCCGTGACCAAATACACCGATGCCGATGGCCACACGTTCTTGTCGGCTGGCCTTGGCGACATGCTCGTATGGGCATCAAAGGACGGGCATTACGGCTACGCCAAAGCCTCGTTCGGCAAGGACAAAAACATTAGGATTATTCTGTCAAAGGACTCCACAACACTGTGTACGGGCGAGGAGCTCGACATTGTGCCTCCCACCGAGAAAGCCAACACGCCTTATGTTTCTCCTGAACAGAGGGCTGAGAACAACCGCCGCTTCGCCTACGAGGACTCCGTGCGCACCGCCTACATGTCGACATTCCAGACTGAGGAGAGTCTGAAAGGCTACAAATACCCCGATGCTACATCTTATATTATTAAGAGTCGTGGCAACTGGCGCACCATTGAGGCGTTCCTCGACAAATACAACGGCAGCAAGACTGCTCTCGAACTGCTTTCCACGCTGTCGGACAAGGACTTGCGCGACATGCCTTTGGACATACTCGCCGACAACATTGATGCGTGTATCCACTATGGGGCTCAACTGTGCCCGCGCGTTGAGGACGAAATGATAACGAGGCCGTTCAAGATGTTCTTTGCCTCCAAGCTCGCCTCAAAAGCCAATCAATACAGAAAGCATCCTGCGAAGCTTGTCGAGTGGGTGAAGCAGAACATTCGCCTCAACCCTGACACCCGCGCCATGCGCATCGCCCAGACTCCCGTCGGCGTGTGGGAAAGCTGGCTGACCGACAGCCGCAGCCGCGACATTTTCTTCGTTGACGTGGCCCGCAGTCTTGGCATCGAGGCTCGCAAGGATGTGGTTACGGGAAAGGTTCAGTATAGCCTCCCCCCAACCCCCTCCAAAGGAGGAGATAACTCCTCCGAATGGATTGACGTGAACTTTGACCATGAAGAACAGGCTACCGCCAAGACGGGCACCTTGCGGCTGCTCTACTCCCCCTCCTTGGGAGGGGGCAAGGGGGAGGCTAACCCGAAGTATTACTCCCACTTCACAATAAGCAAGATTGTTGACGGCAGGACGCAGCTCCTCAACTTCGAGGAAGGACAAGTTGACATGGGCGGCGGCACGTCGTGGGCAAACACTTTCAAGGACGGCACAAAGCTCGACGAGGGCACCTACATGCTCGTCAGCGGCCAGCGCATGGCCGACGGCAGCGTACTTGCCCGCAACACAGTCTTCAAGATTGAGCCAAACAAGGAAACCGACGTGGATTTGGTTATCCGCAACTCTGATGAGGGTGTGAGAGTTATTGGCAATTTTTCAAGCGAGTCGCGCTTCCTGAAAGATGGCAATGAGGTGAGCATACTCTCGCAGACCGGGCGCGGCTACTATGTCATTGGCATCATAGCCCCAGGCCAGGAGCCCACCAACCACGCCCTGCGCGACATCTCGAAGGTGCGCGAACGCCTTGACAAGTGGGGACGCACGTTCGTGCTTTTGTTCGAGAACGAGGCTGACGCTGCCAAGTTCCGCGCCGCCGACTACGGCACGTTGCCAGCGAAGACCGTGTTTGGCATTGACGAGGACGGGAAGATTCTCAAGGCAATCAAGGCATCGAAGCTCGTGGGCGACAATGCCAACCTGCCTGTGTTCCTCATTGCCGACACCTTCGACCGCGTAGTGTTCGCCTCGCAAGGCTATACCATCGGTCTCGGCGAACAGATACAAAAAATTGCTGACAAACTATAGGGAAACTATCGGGCAGAATGCACAAAAAAGGGCTTTTTTAAAAGAAAAGTGTAACAAAACTTGCGGGAACAAAAAAAAATACGTATTTTTGGGGCATAAAAAACTAAAACGAGACATCGAACTATGAAAACAAGCACCATTATCATTCTTGTCGTAGTAGTGGTTTGCCTTGCCCTGGTGGCATTCAACCGCTACCATCACCGCAACCTGCACTACAATGTCGACAAGCTTGCCCAGACAGTGAAAGACATCCTAAGCACGCAACCCGAGAAAATGATGAAACGCAACGACTTCATCCTCGCCCTCCAGCACCGCTACAACTGCCACCGAAAGGAAGCATTGTGGCTCACGGGCTACGCCAAGGAGCACGGCCTCATAAAGTCAGACGACAAGTGGGTGGAGCTGCTGAAGAAATAACCAGCTATTGGGCACAAAAACTAAAGCCGTAGGCTACAAGTCCAGCTTGTAGCCTACGGTAAATGCAAGACTTCTGTTCTCGCCACTGCCAGCCCAATCGAACACCTTGGAAACACCAATGTTGTAGCGCAAGTCGAGCACGACATTGGCATATTCGTAGGAAATGCCAACGGGAATGGAGAAGTCGAACCTTTTGGCAAAAACGTATTCCTCGTCGTCTTTCTGCGGCACGTCGGCATACGTATAGCTGCCGTCCTTGTTGATAGTAACGTCGGTGCTTTCGGTGTGCAAGTTGCTGCGTGTCCGATACGCTACCTGCACGCCGGCATTCACAGAGAAGCCCTTGGTCAAGTAGGCGTGTACAAGAACTGGCAGACTAAGGTAGTCGAGGCTCAGGCGGCTGTTGCTGAACGCAGCATAGGTGCCTGGCTGGAAGCCCGTAATGTCGGAATCCTCATACTTGCAGCCCTGTCTTGAGTAACTGATGCCAGCGGATATGGCGAAAATGTGGCTCACCTGGTATTGGACATCCACACCGCCCATTGCGCCCTCGCGGTATTTACTGTCGAGCGAGTAATAGGTACCAGTGGTATTGGCACTTATTGAGAGGCTTTCGTGGGCTATGTTGGACAAGGCCACGCCAAGGCGGGGGATGATAGAGAAAGTGCCAGACTCAGGCTGCGCGCTTGCAGACAGCACAGTGAGTAAGGCAATGACTGACAATAACAAACATCTCATTTTGCCCAAAAACATTATAGTCTATTTTCTGTGTTTTGCTATTAAAACGCAGTTTCTCCAAACTTATTGCTTGTGTTGAATATAAGAAAGAAAAAACCTATCTAATTGTTGTTAAAACTGGCAACACAAAAATAGTTTTCTATGTTTTTCTTCTTACTTTTGCACAGCGTTTGGGATAACGTGTACTCCACCCAATCTCTTTTGCCGTAGAGAAATTAATGGTGGCAAGCGAGATTTTTATAATTATATATATTCAGAATAGGTATGAAAATTAAAAGTTATTTGTTCGTGGCCTTGGCTGCTTTGGCTTTCGCCTCCTGCGGAAGCAAGGGCGGCAACAGCCTTGCAAACTTGGGTAACGACCATTACCCGGTAGTTACCGTAGGCGAATCTACAGCCGACTTGCAGACAACCTTTCCTGCGACCATCAAGGGCATCCAGGACGTGACGGTCAGCCCAAAGGTCTCCGGATTCATCACAAGCGTGCTTGTGCATGAGGGCCAGCACGTCAGTGCGGGGCAGGTACTCTTCACCATCGACAGCGAGACCTACCGCGCCGCCGTGCGCTCGGCACAGGCAGCCGTCAACACTGCCAAGGCAGCGCAGAACACTGCGAAGACGACATACGACAACAACCAGAAGCTTTTCGACCAGAAGATTATCGGCCAGTATGAGCTTTCCACATCGAAGAACAGCTACGAGCAGACGGTGGCGCAGGTAGCCCAAGCAGAGGCCTCGCTTGCCTCTGCCAAGGAGCAACTCGCTTGGTGCTCGGTGACGTCGCCCGCAAGCGGCGTGGTGGGCAGCCTGCCCTATAAGAAAGGTGCGCTGGTGAATGCATCCTCGCAGCTGA
>CAZTUD010000108.1:0-9116 GCA_964616945.1 uncultured Prevotella sp.
CAACGCTTTCAATGGCATCGAGGCCATCATCCGCTCGATGACTCCAAAGGAGCGCACCAATCCGGAGGTTCTCAACCAGAGCCGCAAGCTGCGCATTGCCAAAGGCTCGGGCACAAGCATCCAGGAGGTGAACCGCCTCGTGAAGCAGTTCGACCAGACCCGCAAGATGATGAAGATGGTTACGGGCGGCGGCATGAGGCAGATGATGCAGAACATGCCTAAGATGAGGAAATGATTATGACATTGATAGACGGCAAGGCCACGGCTGCGGCCATAAAGCAGCAGATAGCTGACGAGGTAAAGGGTATTGTTGCCAGTGGTGGCAAGCAGCCGCATTTGGCGGCGGTGCTCGTTGGGCATGATGGCGGTTCGGAGACATACGTCAAGAATAAGGTGATAGCCTGCGAGCAGTGCGGCTTCAAGTCGTCGCTCATACGCTATGAGGACGATGTCACCGAGGAGGAGCTGCTTGCCTGCGTTGACAGGCTCAACAATGACGACGACGTTGACGGCTTCATCATCCAGCTGCCATTGCCCAAGCATATCGATGAGCAGAAGATAATAATGGCAATCGACTACCGCAAGGATGTTGACGGCTTCCATCCGGTCAACGTGGGGCGCATGGCCATAGGTCTGCCATGCTTCATCTCTGCCACGCCGCTCGGCATTCTCACATTGTTGCAGCATTATGGCATAAAGACTTCGGGCAAGAAGTGCGTCATCCTTGGCCGCAGCAACATTGTGGGCAAGCCAATGGCGCAGCTTATGATGCAGAAGCAGTATGGCGACGCGACTGTGACAGTTTGTCATTCCCATTCTGTAACCCTCAAGCAGGAATGCCGTGATGCCGACATCATAATAGCCGCCATAGGGCAGCCAAACTTCGTTACCGCCGACATGGTAAAGGATGGGGCGGTAATAATAGATGTGGGGACGACGCGCGTGCCCGATGCCACCCGCAAGCGTGGGTGGAGGCTCAACGGAGATGTCAAGTTTGACGAAGTGGCGCCAAAATGCTCCTACATAACTCCCGTGCCAGGTGGCGTGGGGCCAATGACAATTTGCTCGCTCATGAAGAATACATTGGCGGCAGCGAAGAAAGAAATTTATAAATAAAACGTGAATATTTAAGCGAAACATCTTGATGAAAATCAAATAAACCATTGAAAACCATTAACTTTCACACATTTTAATTATTATGTGAGAAAATTAATGGCTTTTGTTTTGAAATATAGCAAAATTGGCATTACCTTTGCACTCAGAAAGTCAGAACATATAATTTATTCACATAATATTGAAAGCTATGAAAAAGTTATTTGCGATTGTTGCAGCTGCTTTGGTGGCAGTGAGCGCATCTGCGCAGACAGTGCAGGAGAGTAAGACTTTCGACAACATCTATGTTGGCATAAATGGTGGTGTTGCCACGAAAGCCACGGGTCATACGTGGCTGAACGGCTTGGATCCCAATGCGGGCATCCGTGTCGGCCGCTACTTCACCCCGGTGTTCGGCCTTGCCGTTGAGAGCAATGCCTACTTCTCCAACAAGCCTTGGAGTTCTATCGGTACTGGTGTACGCGCTATCAACACGAGCCTTCTGGGAACCGTGAACTTGAGCAACTGGTTTGGCGGCTACAAGGGTGAGCCTCGTATGTTTGAGGTGACGGGCTTGTACGGCCTTGGATGGGGACACACGTTCGGCACCAAGAGCAACGAATATAATGAGGCTCTCTATCCTGTAAACGGCAAGATTGGCAGGGCCAACAGCCTGACTTCGAAGGCTGGCGTTGACTTCGCTTTCAACCTTGGCCAGAAAAAGGCTTGGCAGGTTTACATTGAGCCAGCCATGATTTGGGGTCTTAACGGTTTAGGCTACGAGGGCACACAATACAACCTCAACCGTGCTTTCGTACAGCTCAACGCAGGTGTCGTCTATAAGTTCAAGACTTCCAACGGCACTCACAACTTCAAGATTGCCCAGCTGCGCGACCAGAGCGAGATAGACGCTCTCAACAGCCAAATCAACGACCTGAAGAACGAGCTTGCAAAGAAGCCAAAGGAGGTCATCAAGGAAGTCGTGAAGGAAGTTCCTACTGAGACCACCAAGGAAGTAAAGGTTGAGAATCTTGTATTCGTAACATTCGCACAGGGCAAGAGCGCTCTGACAAAGGATGCCAAGAAGGCTCTCGATGCCGTCAAGGAAGGCAGCCACGTACAGATTGTTGGTACTGCTTCACCAGAGGGCAGCAAGGAACTCAACGACAAGCTGTCGCAGGCTCGTGCTGACAGTGTGGCAGAATACCTGAAGAGCAAGGGCGTTACAGTTGACGAGGCTACTGGCAAGGGCGTGCAGGGCACAACGTCCAACCGTCTGGCTGTGGTCTATGTGAAGTAATAGCCAATATTTCAAGGAATACATAAAAGTCCTGCTGCTCCACGTTGTTGGGGTGGCAGGATTTTTGTTTGTCCATGCTTTGGCGGCATGTCAACTTTATTGGCTTAAAACCTTGAATAGTTTTTGCCGTTTATATAAAAGTTTGTAACTTTGCACGTTATAAACATTATGAGTCATAAGATTATGAAGCATCAGTTGAGAAGCGCAGTGTGCACCGAGGGTCGCCGCATGGCAGGAGCCAGGGCTCTTTGGGTGGCTGCGGGCATGAAGCATGAGCAGTTTGGCAAGCCCATCATCGCCATTGTGAACAGTTTCACACAGTTTGTGCCAGGGCACACCCATCTGCATGAGATTGGCCAGATTGTGAAAAGGGAAATAGAAGCGATGGGCTGCTATGCCGCCGAGTTCAACACCATAGCCGTTGACGACGGCATTGCGATGGGGCACGACGGAATGCTTTATTCACTGCCTTCACGCGACATCATTGCCGACTCCGTTGAGTACATGGTCAACGCCCACAAGGCCGACGCCATGATTTGCATATCCAACTGCGACAAGGTAACGCCAGGTATGCTCATGGCGGCAATGCGCCTCAACATCCCGACGATATTCTGCTCTGGCGGCCCGATGGAGGCCGGGCGGTGGAAAGGCGAGAACGCCGACCTCATAACCGCCATGATTGCCGGGGCTGACAATTCTGTCAGCGACGATGACCTGACGAAGATTGAGCAGACGGCGTGCCCAGGCTGTGGCTGCTGTTCGGGCATGTTCACGGCCAACTCCATGAACTCGCTCACCGAGGCCATCGGCCTTGCGCTGCCTGGCAACGGCACGATACTCGCCACCCACAAGAACCGCATCCAGCTGTTCAAGGATGCCGCCCGCCAGATAGTGAAAAACGCCTTTGCCTATTATGAGGATGGCGACGAGAGCGTGTTGCCGCGCTCCATAGCCACACGGCAGGCTTTTCTCAACGCCATGACCCTTGACATAGCAATGGGCGGCAGCACCAATACGGTGCTCCATCTGCTTGCCGTGGCGCAGGAAGGCGGCGTTGACTTCAAGATGGACGACATCGACCGCCTCAGCCGCAAGGTGCCGTGTATCTGCAAGCTGGCTCCCAACACGCAGAAATACAGCGTGCAGGAGTGCAACCGTGCGGGCGGCATACTCGGCATATTGAACGAACTGAACAAGGGCGGACTTATTGATGGTTCGGTGAAGCGCGTTGACGGAATGACACTCGACGAGGCTATGAGCAAGTACGACATCACTGGTAGCTCAAAGCTCAAAGCTCAAAACTCAAAGCTCAAAGGAATAGATGCGGAGGCTTCGCGCATTTACCATAGCGCACCAGGCAGAAGGTTCTCCACAGTGATGGGTTCGCAGGATGAGCAGTGGGAGAGCCTTGACACCGACCGCGCCAACGGCTGCATACGCGACCTTGACCACGCATATACCAAGGATGGCGGACTTGCCGTGCTTTTTGGCAACATTGCCCAAAACGGTTGCGTGGTGAAGACGGCGGGCGTGGCTCCTGAGCTTTGGCATTTCGAGGGGCCTGCCGTGGTGTTCGACTCGCAGGAGGATGCCTGCGACGGCATTCTTGGCGGGAAGGTCAACAGCGGTGACTGCGTTGTGATTACCCACGAGGGACCCAAGGGCGGCCCGGGAATGCAGGAAATGCTTTATCCTACATCTTATATTAAGAGCCGTCATCTTGGCAAAGAGTGCGCCCTCATCACTGACGGTCGTTTCTCAGGCGGCACGAGTGGATTGAGCATCGGCCACATTTCGCCCGAGGCCGCAAGTGGCGGCAACATCGGCAAGATAAAAGACGGCGACATCATCGTCATTGACATTCCAAGCCGCAGCATAAACGTGAAACTTAGCGACGAGGAGCTTGCCGCCCGTCCGCAGCAGCCCCTGAAGCGCAACCGTGTCGTAAGCAAGGCACTTAGGGCTTACGCACAGAGCGTGAGCAGTGCGGACAAGGGAGGAGTACGATTGATTTGAGGTTTGAGATTTGAGGTTTGAGATTTATGATTTGTCTCGAACTTTAAATGCAGCCCCGAAGTTAATTTATAAGGAACAGTTTAAATAATGCAAGAAAGTAATCATAAATCTCAAACCTCAAATCTCAAACCTCAAACCGAGAGGCCAGTGACCGAGGCCGTCCCTTGGTCTGGCGTGAAGATTGGTGAGGAATGCACAGGTTCGGAAATTTTGATGCGTGCCCTTTATCAGGAAAACGTTCATACCATTTTTGGTTATCCTGGCGGAGCCATAATCCCGGCTTTCGATTCACTTTACACTTACACACACAAGCGCGACCCGTGGTTTGACTTTGTGCTTGTGCGCCATGAGCAGGGTGCCGCACACGCCGCCGAGGGCTATGCCCGCGTGAGCGGAGAGGTGGGTGTGTGCATAGTGACTTCTGGCCCTGGGGCAACGAACACGCTCACGGGTGTTGCCGATGCCATGATGGACTCCATACCGTTGGTTCTCATTGCGGGGCAGGTGGGCGTTGGCGCACTTGGCACTGACGCTTTTCAGGAGGTTGACCTTGTTGACATGGCGCAGCCAATAACGAAATGGAGCTACCAAATTCGCCGCCCGGAGGATGTGGCGTGGGCAGTGAGCCGCGCTTTCTACATTGCCCGCAGTGGGCGTCCGGGCCCCGTGGTGCTCGACTTCCCCAAGAATGCGCAGACGCAGAAAACGAAGTGGATGCCTGGCAAGACAAGTGATGTGCGCTCTTACAAGCCTTATCCAAAGATAGATATGGATGCCGTGCAGGCGGCTGCCGAGCTTATCAACAACTCCAAGAAGCCTTTCGCTCTCGTCGGTCATGGCGTTGAGATTGGTGGGGCGCAGAAGGAGCTTCGTGGCTTTCTTGAGAAAGCCGACATTCCGGCTGGCCGTACGCTTCTCGGCCTGTCGGCTTTGCCGTCAAGCCATCCGCTCAACATGGGAATGCTTGGAATGCACGGCAACTATGCGCCAAACATAAAGCAGCAGGAGTGCGACGTGCTTATTGCCATAGGTATGCGCTTTTCCGACCGCGTGACGGGGAGGCTTGATTGCTATGCCAAACAAGCAAAGATAATACATCTTGACATCGACCCGTCGGAGATTGACAAGAATGTCAAGACCGACGTTGCTGTAATCGGCGATTGCAAGGAGAGCCTTGCCGCCATCACCGCATTGCTCGACAAGAACGACCATAAGGAATGGATTGCGTCGTTCAAGCCGCTTTATGAGGAGGAGAAGCGTGAAGTCATCGACCCTGCCATCCACCCCAAGGATGGCCCGCTGCTCATGGGCGAGGTGGTGAACGCCGTGGCTGATGCAACAAAGGGCGAGGCCGTGATGGTGAACGACGTTGGGCTGAACCAGATGTTCTCGTGCCGCTATTCAAAGTTCGAGTGCGAGCGCGGCATTGTCAGCAGCGGCGGCTTCGGCACGATGGGCTTCGGCCTTCCTGCCGCCGTGGGTGCGACCTTTGGTGCGCCAGACCGTCAGGTGGTGCTTTTCACTGGCGATGGCGGCTTCCAGATGTGCATCGAGGAGCTTGGCACCATAATGGAGCAGCAGGCTCCTGTGAAAGTTGTCCTTATGAACAACAACTATCTCGGCAACGTGCGCCAGTGGCAGGACTTGCAGTACAACCACCGCCGCTCGTTCACGCGGATGCTCAATCCGTTCTACGAGAAGATAGCCGAGGGCTACGGCATTGCCTACGACGTGGCCATCGACCGCAATGACCTCAAGACAAAAGTAGAAAAGATGCTTGCCGCCGACGGGCCTTACATCCTCGAATGCGCAGTAATGGAGGAGGAGAACGTAACACCTATGGTAACGCCGGGCAGTGCGATAGACGAAATGCAGTTGCACTTGGACATTTAAACAGCTATGGAAGACAAGTTTTATACATTATTAGTATATAGTGAGAATGTGGCTGGCATACTCAACGAGGTTACCAGCGTGTTCACCCGCCGCCAAGTCAACATTGAGAGCCTTAATGTCTCGGCGTCGAGCATTGAGGGCATCCACAAGTACACCATCACGTGCTGGAGCAATCCCGACGAGATTGAGAAGATAAGCAAGCAACTTGAGAAGAAGATAAATGTCATCAAGGCGAGCTATTACACCGACGACCAGATTTTCATACATGAGGTGGCGTTGTACAAGATTTCCACCCCCGTGCTTCTCGACAACCCGGAGGTGTCGCGCACCATCCGCAAGCACGATGCCCGCATGATGGAGGTTAATCCCACTTACAGCACTGTGCTGCTTGCGGGCTTGACCGAGGACATAACCGACCTTTACTCAAAGCTCAACAGCTTTGGCTGCCTTTTGCAATACACCCGTTCGGGTCGTATTGCCGTTACCCGCAGCTTTGAGGAGCCTGTTACCGAGCTAATTCAAAACTCATAATGGGATTGTGCGCAATGAACACAGAATTGCTTCCAAAGGTAGGACGTTACGACTTTCTCGTAGAGCCATTCCACTGTGATTTCAGCAACCATCTTTTTTGGGGGCATTTGGGCAATGCTATGCTCAATGCCGCCGACTATCATAGTGCCGACCGTGGCTATGGTGTGGCTGAGCTGAACAAGATGCACAGGACGTGGGTGTTGTCGCGTTTCGCCATTGAGATGGACGAAGTGCCGCTTGCATACGACAAGCTGTCGATTGAGACATGGGTGGAGGCGGCGAAGAAATTCTTCACGAGCCGCAACTTCGCCGTGTCAAGCCGCGACGGAAGCAAAGTCTATGGCTATGGACGCAGCGTGTGGGCGATGATAGACACCGAGACGCGCCAGCCGTCCGATTTGCTCAGTGTCCATGACGGGCTTATAGAGAAATATGTCGAGACAGAAAAATCCTGCCCCATAGCCAGTCCGAGCAGGGTGGTGGTTGGTCAGGACGCGACGTTCGCAAGGAGTTTCAAGGCTCGCTACAGCGATGTTGACATCAACGGGCATGTAAATTCGGTGAAATATATTGAGCATGTACTCGACCTCTTTGGCATTGATTTCTACCAGTCGCACCGTCTGCGGCGTATGGAAATTGCCTACGTTGCCGAGGCTCACGAGGGCGACGACCTCAAGCTTTACATGCAGGAGCTTGCCGATGGGGAATATCGCGTAAAGATGACAAAAGGCGCGGGCAAGGAGGAAGAGGTTGTAAGGTGTATGGTTAAATTTGTAAAAGAATGATATATTATTTTGCGATTTCTCTTTTAAATTATTACCTTTGCAGCCGTACACGATAACAGGATAAAAGAAAAGACAGATTAGAAAGCATTTAAACGTTATAATAAAATCATTTAGTTATGCCAAAAATGAATTTTGGTGGCGTTGAGGAAAACATCGTCACGAGAGAGGAGTTTACATTGGAGAAAGCACGCGAGGTGCTGAAGAATGAAACGATTGCCGTCATAGGCTATGGTATTCAGGGCCCTGGTCAGGCAGGCAACCTTCGAGATAATGGTTTTAACGTGATTGTTGGACAGCGCAAGGGCCGCAGCTACGACAAGGCCGTAGCCGATGGTTGGGTGCCGGGCAAGACGCTCTTCCCCATTGAGGAAGCTGCCGAGAAAGGTACCATTATCGCCATGCTGCTTTCTGATGCCGGCCAGATTTCGCAGTGGCCGAAAATCAAGCCTTTCCTCACGGCGGGCAAGACGCTGTACTACAGCCACGGCTTCGCCATCAACTGGCAGGACCGCACAGGTGTGGTGCCGCCGAAGGATGTGGATGTCATCATGGTGGCTCCGAAGGGCAGCGGCACGTCGCTGCGCACGCTCTTCCTTGAGGGTCGCGGCATAAACTCCAGCTATGCTGTCTATCAGGACGCATCGGGCAATGCCAAGGAGAAGACCCTCGCAATGGGCGTTGGCATCGGCTCTGGCTATCTGTTCGAGACAACATTCAACAAGGAGGCAACCTCAGACCTTACTGGTGAGCGCGGCTCGCTGATGGGTGCCATTGAGGGCTTGCTGGAGGCTCAGTATCAGGTGCTTCGCGAGCACGGACACTCGCCGTCGGAGGCGTTCAACGAAACTGTTGAGGAGCTGACGCAGAGCCTTGGCCCGTTGTTCGGCGAAAAGGGCATGGATTGGATGTACGCCAACTGCTCGACGACCGCACAGCGTGGCGCACTCGACTGGCGCCCCCGCTTCAAGGCTGCTTGTCTGCCCGTCATGGAGTGGCTTTACGCTTCGGTGGAAAGCGGCAACGAAGCCCAGATTTCCATCGACAAGAACTCACAGCCCGATTACCGCGAGAAGCTCAACCAGGAGCTGAAAGAGATGCACGACATGGAGATGTGGCGTGCTGGTGAGACGGTGCGCAAGCTTCGCCCTGAAAATAATTAATTCGTTTTTCTTCCTACAAATGATAATTCCGCTGCGTAGCAAAAAGCTTTTTGCTACGCAGCGGAATATTTTTTGCTATAGCGTTACAATGTTGATGGCGGCGTAAAGGTGTGCAGGTCGTGGCGTACAGGTGCATGGTCTATGGCGTGCAGGTGCGTCGATTGCGGCGGCGCGTCATTTTGTTTCCTATTTCATTTCTCCCGCTATAGGCTGGCTCATGAGATTTCTGATGGTGCGTTGGTCGGAATACTGCGCCTGCAAATACATTAGTTTCGTTATGGCGGCCTCCACTGTGCTGTCGCGGCCGGAGATGATGCCAGCGTCTTTCAGCTGGTAGCC
>CAZTUD010000109.1:0-9038 GCA_964616945.1 uncultured Prevotella sp.
AGGACGCACAGACATAGGTGGCGGCTCAATGTTCATGATTATCCAAAGCCTGCGGATGCTTTCGCAGTTGCCCGACGACGTAGTGGTTTATCCAGGTCACGGGGAAAGAACAACCATTGGCAATGAGGTGGCGGCGAACCCATATCTTGACAGATAATGGAGAGGGTAATTCTTGGTATTGACCCTGGCACCAACGTCATGGGCTACGGAGTGCTGAAAACGTCGGGCAACAAGGCGCAGATGATGGCAATGGGGGTAGTTGACCTTCGCAAAATGCATGATCACTATCTTCGGCTTGGTCGCATATTTGAGCGCGTGACGGGCATTATCGACGAATATTTGCCCGATGAGATGGCAATTGAGGCTCCTTTCTTTGGCAAAAACATCCAGTCGATGCTGAAGCTTGGCCGGGCACAGGGCGTGGCCATAGCCGCCGCAATACATCACGACATCCCGATACACGAGTATGCTCCGCTGAAAATAAAGATGGCCATTACTGGGCAGGGGCAGGCTTCAAAGGAGCAAGTGGCGGGAATGCTCCAACGGTTGTTGAACATAGACAAGGCCGAAATGCCGAAGTTCATGGATGCCACCGACGCGCTGGGAGTGGCTTACTGCCATTTTCTCCAACTCTCCACGCCCGAGACCGATGCCAAACATTATGGCTCATGGAAAGACTATGTAATGAAAAATAAAAGAAGAGTGACATGCAATCCATTATAAAAATTACAGACGGAGTTGTTAGGATGCCAGAGTGGAGGATGGCGGAACCTGTCAACTTCACAGCATGCGACGACGAACAAATTGCCATCGTGGGACCCAACGGTGGCGGCAAGACGATGTTCGTAAACATTATCACTGGAAGCCACCCCCTGTTGATGCACGACCCAGAATACGACTTTGCGCCAAGCAAACAAAAGCGGGTCTCCGACAATATCAAATACATTACCTTTCGTGACGCCTACGGCGGCGACAACGACCACACTTACTATTTGCAGCAACGGTGGAACCAGACGGAGATAGACGAAAGCACACCGACTGTGAAAGCCAGGCTTGACGCTGCATACGCTGCGTCTGGCGAAGACTCAACCGAACGCCAAGCTTTTCGAGAGCAACTTTACGACATGTTTAACATGCGTCCGTTGCTCGACAAACACATCATCTTGCTGTCGAGCGGGGAATTGCGGAAGCTCAAGCTCACCGAGACGCTATTCTCCCGTCCGCGAGTCCTCATAATGGACAATCCGTTCATCGGTCTTGATGCTGAGACACGCGACCAGCTGCGACAGCTTTTTGCCACAATCATCAAAAGGGGAACCATACAGCTCATTCTTGTCCTTTCAAAAACCGACGACATACCAGACTTTATAACCCACATTGTGGAAGTGAAAGGCATGAAAGTAGGCAAAAAGCTCACGCGCGAAGAGTATCTTGCCTCGCGAGGTCCAATGCCGCCGCACGTTATCGGCAAAGGAACAAGGGAGGCAATACTCAGCTTGCCATATAATAATAAGGAGTATCACACGCATGAGGTGGCGCGGCTCAACCATGTTTCCATACGCTACGGCGAGCGCACCATTCTTAAAGACCTTGACTGGATAGTTCTGAACGGCGAGCGTTGGGCATTGAGTGGACAAAACGGCTCTGGCAAATCGACGTTGCTCAGTCTTATTTGCGCCGACAACCCGCAAGGCTACGCTTGCGACATTTCGCTTTTCGGGATGCCACGCGGGAGCGGCGAGAGCATTTGGGACATAAAAAAGCACATCGGTTACGTTTCGCCCGAAATGCACCGTGCTTATCAGAAAGACATGCCAGCCACACGGATAGTGGCAAGCGGGCTGAAAGACTCTGTGGGGCTGTATGTAAAGCCCAACGAGCGGGAATACGCTTCGTGCCGCTTTTGGATGGACGTGTTCGGACTCGGCGGCTTGGAGGAACGGACATTTCTGAAACTTTCAAACGGCGAGCAGCGGCTTGTGCTACTTGCGAGGGCGTTCGTGAAAGACCCCGAACTGCTTATTCTCGACGAGCCGTTGCACGGTCTCGACAACCGCAACCGCCGATTGGTCAAGGATGTCATTGACACGTTCGTGCAGCGCAAAAACAAGACCCTAATCATGGTCAGCCATTACCAAGAGGAATTGCCCGATTGCATTGACCACCATTTGCATCTTGTCCGCCATAAATAAATCCAAAATCATGAAAAAACTTTCCACTGCCATTATGCTGACAATCGCCGCATTGACCGCCAATGCCCAAACGCTTGACCTCCGCATTGTCGAAACAAGTGATGTCCACGGCTCTTTTTTCCCATACGACCTTATTGACCGCAAGCCCCAATCCGGCTCTATGGCGCGGGTGAGCAGCTATGTAAAAAAACTGAGAAAGCAGTATGGCAAGGGCCTTATCCTGCTTGACAACGGCGACATATTGCAAGGCCAGCCGGTGAGTTATTATTCAAATTTCATCGACACGACTGGTATGAACATTGCCGCGCAAGTAATCAACTATCTTGACTACGACGCTGGGACCATAGGCAATCACGATGTCGAGCCAGGGCACAAAGTATATGACAAATGGATTGGGGAAGTGAAATGCCCTGTGCTTGGGGCCAACGTCGTGGACACGAAGACGAGTAAGCCATATTTGAAGCCTTACACCATCATCAATCGCAAAGGCTGCAAGATTGCGGTCTTGGGAATGCTTACCCCGGCCATACCCAACTGGCTTTCAAAGGACATTTGGCTTGGCCTGCGCTTCGACGAAATGGTATCAACGGCGCGACGTTGGATGAAAGTGCTGAAAGAGGACGAGAAAGCCGACGTGGTAATTGGGCTGTTCCATTCGGGCAAATCGGGAGGCATCACAACGCCCGACTACGAGGAGGATGCTTCGGAGAAGGTGGCACGGGAAGTTCCGGGCTTCGACCTCGTTCTTTTTGGCCACGACCACACACGCCACCAGGACAAGGTTGTGAACGTGGCGGGCGACACCGTGCTGTGTCTTGACCCGGCCAACAACGCCATCACAGTGGCCGACGCAACCATAAAGCTCGCAAAGAAGAAAGGCAAGTGGACTGTACAAAAAGTTGACGGACACCTGCAAAACATCACAGACGAACCAATAGACGAAGCTTACGAGGAGCATTTCAAAACATATATAAATAATGTGGACGCTTTCGCCAATGAGAAGATTGGCGAGTTCAAGCACACCATATCCACAGCCGACAGCTATTTTGGCAATTCCGCGTTCAACGACCTCATCCTCAATCTCCAGCTTCAGATAACCGGAGCCGACGTGGCGTTCAACGCACCGCTATCGTTCAACGCCACCATCAAGGCTGGCCCTGTCTATATGAGTGATATGTTCAAGCTGTATAAATATGAGAACATGCTTTATGTGATGCGGCTAACGGGCGACGAAATTCGTCGTCATTTGGAGATGAGCTACGACCTCTGGATGAACACCATGAAGAACCCTGACGACCATCTGCTGTTGCTCGACAACCGCACCTACGGCGATGCGCAGCGCATGGGTTTCAAGAATTTCTCATTCAACTTCGACTCGGCAGCGGGCATCGATTATAACGTGGACGTGACCAAGCCCGACGGTCAAAAGGTCATGATACTGGGAATGAGCAACGGCCTGCCGTTCGACCCGAAAAAATGGTATAAAGTGGCCATCAACAGCTATCGCGGCAATGGTGGCGGCGAACTGCTGACAAAAGGCGCAGGCATACCAAAGGACAGTCTCGAAAGTCGTATAGTATGGCGCAGTGACCGTGACCAGCGTTACTATCTCATGCAAGAGATAAGACGGCAAAAAGTGCTTGACCCACAGCCCAACAATAACTGGCGCGTGATACCCGAGGCATGGACAAAGCCTGCGGCAAAGAGGGACTACGAAATTCTTTTTGGCAAATGACTTATTTCTTCATATTTTCAAAAACCGACTTGCTGTTACAGCGTAATGCTGACGGCACACACACGATACCTTGTACAGAGGAAGTTCCTGTAAAGACACACCCGTGGACACACGTAATGAACATAACTCCGATGGATGACGGGACTGAGGTCAAGACACTCAACATAGAAAATCCTGACCATCTTGACATTGTTGACTCGCAGCTCAAAAAAGACGGCTACGATTTCATAGGCTTGCGCCAGTCGTTCTATCACTTGCCATTGGAGCTTTATCTCAAGGCTGGCAAGTGCCAGGAGTTGCTCTATTGGGATCACAACACCCAGTTTTGTGGCGTGTGTGGCGCACCAATGAAAATGCACACTGACATCTCAAAGCGTTGCACGCAATGCGGCAAAGAGGTATGGCCGCAGCTTGCCACGGCAGTCATAGTGTTGATACATCGTGGAGACGAAGTGCTTCTTGTCCATGCACGCAATTTCAAGAGCGATTTCTATGGTCTTGTGGCGGGCTTTGTGGAGACGGGCGAGACACTCGAACAGGCAGTGCGCCGTGAAGTAATGGAAGAAACATGCCTCACCATCAAGAACCTCACCTATTTTGGCTCGCAGCCTTGGCCATATCCTTGCGGCCTTATGGTAGGCTATATGGCAGAGTATGAGTCGGGCTACATACATTTACAAAAATCGGAATTGTCACGCGGCGCATGGTTTCGCTATGACGATTTGCCGCATATACCCGAAAAACTAAGCATTGCACGAAAATTAATTGACAAGTGGCTTGAAGATAAGGTGAAAAAGTTGTAACTTTGCATTACTATATCTAAAAAGAAGAAATGGACTGGTTAATCAATCTTTTCACCACTCAAGACACCGTAGCTCATATCGTGTTGCTCTACGGTATTGTTATCTCATGCGGCGTGCTACTCGGCAAGCTCAAGATAGGTGGCATATCGCTTGGTGTCACTTTCGTGCTTTTCTGTGGCATTCTTGCTGGTCATGTAGGTTTCACGGGGCCTACACCAATTCTCAACTTCCTGCAGGACTTTGGGCTCATACTGTTTGTTTTCTGTATTGGACTACAGGTGGGACCAGGCTTTTTTGAGAGTTTCAAGAAAGGTGGCGTGAAGCTCAATATCCTTTCCACAGTGATAATATTGCTCAACATTGTTGTGATGTTTGCCTGTTATTACATCTTCTTCGACACCAGCAACCCGGTCAACCTGCCCATGATGATAGGCGTGCTCTATGGTGCTGTGACCAACACTCCAGGTCTTGGAGCTGCCAATGAGGCTCTTGCATCGATTTTCCCTGACGGTCAGATTCCACAGATTGCCAACGGTTACGCCTGTGCCTATCCTTTAGGTGTTCTCGGCATCATTGGAGCGACAATACTTATACGCTATATCACAAAGACCAACTTGCAGAAAGAGGAGGAACAGCTTGAACAGGAAGAAGCTGCCAATCCTCATGCCAAACCCAAGGTAATGACGCTGGAGGTGAGCAATGCCTACCTTGCCGGGCGAACGCTTATGCAAGTCAGTGAGTTCCTCAACCGCGACATAGTGTGTACGCGTTTGCTGCATGACGGCAGCATATCCATTCCCAACCGCAACACCAAGTTTACCGTGGGCGACAAGGTGCTCATAGTGTGTGCTGAGGCTGATGCCGAGGCCATACAGGCGTTCATAGGTCCAGAAACGGAGTTTGAATGGGACAGCGCACCAGACAAGCAACCAATGATTTCGAAGCGCATTATTGTAACCAATCCAAAAATGAACGGCAAGACGCTTGGCAAAATGCACTTCTCCTCTGTCTATGGTGTCAATGTCACGCGCATCACACGCCAGGGCATGGATCTCTTTGCATCACGCAACCATCACTTCCATGTTGGCGACCGCATCATGGTAGTGGGGCGGGAAGAAAATGTCAACCGCGTTGCAGACATGATGGGCAACTCGGCTCGCCGTCTTAACGTGCCAAACATTGCGACCATATTCATTGGCATCGTCGTCGGTATCATTTTCGGAAGCATACCGTTCTCCATACCAGGCGTTCCCGTACCGCTTAAGCTTGGACTTGCTGGTGGCCCGCTTATCATAGCTATTCTCATAGGCCGTTTTGGCTATCGCATAAAGCTCGTAACCTATACTACCACATCAGCCAACATGATGCTCCGTGAAATGGGGCTTGCGTTGTTCCTTGCGAGTGTAGGCATAAAGGCGGGAGCGGGGTTTGTGGATACTGTGGTGCAAGGCGACGGATTGCTATATGTGCTCACAGGCTTCTTCATAACAGTAATACCTATTCTCATTATTGGTCCGATAGCAAGGTGGAAGTTCAGGTTCAACTATTTCACCATCATGGGTATGGTAGCGGGCACTTACACCGATCCGCCTGCACTCGCATACGCCAATGCCAGTTGCTCTAAGGAAGCACCTGCCGTGGGCTACTCCACTGTCTATCCTTTGTCCATGTTCTTGCGCATCTTTACAGCGCAGATATGTGTGCTGTTCTTCTGTGGGTAAATCAAAGATTATGTTCAAGGCAGCATTGTTCGACTGCGACGGCGTAGTGCTTGACACAGAGGGGCAGTATAGTATGTTTTGGGGGAATATGGGCAAGAAGTATTTCCCTAAAATATCTGATTTCGAGAGCCGTATAAAGGGCATGACGCTGTTGCAGATTTATAATAAGTATTGCCCGGATGATGAGGATTTGCAGGCACAGCTGACAGATGCTCTCTACGACTTCGAGATGAACATGACTTATCCTTATGTAAGCGGTTTCAAGCCTTTTGTTGGCGAGCTGCGGCGACGGGGCGTGAAGACAGCACTTGTTACAAGCAGTAACCTCGACAAAATGAGCTTAGTTTATAAGACGCATCCTGAATTTCAGGGGCTGTTCGATGAAATCCTCACCAGTGAGGACTTCGACCGCAGCAAGCCTGACCCCGACTGTTATTTGAAGGCTGCGTTACGTTTCAGCCTTGCGCCGCATGAATGTGCAGGCTTTGAGGACAGCATAAATGGTTTGAGGGCAGTGTGCGCCGCCAATATGTACTGCGTGGGGCTTGCAACGACAAATCCTCGCAACGTGGTTTCTCAATATGCGTCTATTGTAATTGACAATTACATTGATGTAGCCGTGTCTGCTGTCCTTGCTCTGTTTTAGGCAATAGTTTTGCCTACATTCTCACAGTTCTGTTTATCAGCCAGTTGTCGAGTATCACCATTGCCGCCATGTCCTCCACTATCGGCACTGCGCGTGGCACCACGCATGGGTCATGTCTCCCCCGTGCGTCTATGGTTGTGGCATTGCCTTGAATGTCAACCGTAGGCTGGGGCATTAGAAGTGTTGCCACAGGCTTGAACGCCACCCGGAAATATATGTCCTCGCCGTTACTTATGCCACCTTGTATGCCACCAGAATGGTTTGACAGGAATTTTACCTTTTGCTCTTGTGAAGAACCCGATGGTGCGATGCAGTCGTTGACATCGCTCCCACGTCGTGCCACCATGTCGAAGCCGTCGCCATACTCGAAGCCTTTGGCGGCGTTTATGGAAAGCATTGCAGCACCGAGTTGTGCGTGCAGTTTGCCAAATTCTGGTTCCCCGAGTCCTACAGGACATCCGCTTACGACACATGTAACTACGCCGCCTATGGTGTCTCCCTCCGCCTTGACCTGCATTATCAGCTTTTCCATTTCCTTTGCCTTATCCGCGTCGGGACAGCGCACTATGCTGTCCTCTGTTTTTGAAAGGTCATATTTATGATAGTCGCGATTGAGGGCTATGCTGCCCACCTGTGAGACGTATGCCTGAATGACCACGCCGAGTTGTTGCAGGGCGAGTTTTGCCAAAGCCCCGCCCACGCATCGGCTCAGGGTGATGCGTGCCGACGAGCGGCCACCACCGCGATGGTCGCGCAGACCATATTTGCAGTAGTAAGTGTAATCGGCATGTGATGGTCGGAACACGTTGCGCAGATTATCGTAGTCATGGCTATGTTGGTTGGTGTTGCGCACCACGAAACCAATGGGTGCTCCTGTGGAACGTCCCTCGAACACACCACTTAACAGTTCCACATGGTCGGCTTCGTTCCGTTGTGTGGTGATGCTGCTTTGTCCGGGACGACGGCGCGACAGCTCATGTTGTATGAAGTTCATGTCAATTTCCACGTCGGCGGGCATTCCGTCGACGACACCGCCAACCGCCGTGCCGTGGCTCTCGCCGAAAGTGGTGAGCGTAAAGATAGTGCCGAAAGTGTTGCGCATAATGATTAATAATGATGATTTCTAATGCAAAGTTACATTTTTTGTGCGAATTGTCATCATAACTAATGGGTATTTAAAAAAAATCACCATATTTAGGTATTGTGGGAACGGTGGAAATGCATTAATTTTGCCAACGTAAAACAAATCATCAACGATTTAACACAAAATGAGTAAGACAATTGTAGTTTACGGTTCATCAACCGGTACATGTGAGGCTATCGCCCAGACAATAGGCGAGAAGCTTGGTGCAGATGTTATTAATGTTACCGACCTTACAGCAGACGACGTGAAGGCTGCTGACAACCTCGTGTTGGGTACCTCTACGTGGGGTGCTGGCGAGATGCAGGACGACTGGTACGATGGTGTCAAGGTTCTGAAGGATGCGGGCCTTGGCGGCAAGAAAGTTGCGGTGTTCGGCTGCGGTGACAGCGCATCTTACAGCGACACGTTCTGTGGTGGCATGAAAGAGCTTTATGACGCAGCTGAGGCTGCTGGTGCCACAATGGTGGGCAATGAAGTCTCCACCGACGGCTACACATACGATGACAGCGATTCAGTGGTTGACGGTCACTTTATCGGGCTGGCTCTCGATGACGTGAACGAGGACGACCAGACAGAGGCTCGTATTGACGCTTGGATACCCACGCTGGGCTTCTAAAATCCAATACTTTAATTTCACACCACGCAAGTTCACATAAATGGTTTCCTATCCCCCAAATACATACAACAGTCGGTCGACAGCAGGAGTATCAACTCCATTTGCTGTCGGCGATATGGGGAGTGAGGTGGTTCCCGTCGAGATGAAGGTTTTGATGAACCACATCTACGAGTATGAGAAG
>CAZTUD010000110.1:0-8931 GCA_964616945.1 uncultured Prevotella sp.
CAAGGACACGTCTGGCCCGTCGCTCAACATCCTCATCAAGCTCATGTCGATGGTGAGCATAGTCATGGCCGGGCTGACGGTGGCGCTGGCCTGAGGCAATCCTCAATTCAGCAGCGCCTCCACGGCAGCACGGAGCTGGCGGTCGTTGCCGCCGACGTAGTCTTCGGGCGTGTTGTAGACCTCTACGTCCGGATTGAGCTGACGGTTCTCAAAGAAGGTGCCGTCCATGGCCTGATTGCCCACCTGCGGGATGCCGAAGACCATGCCGTTCATCATTGTTTCCCACCACACGGCAGTCATGGTGCCCGCCACCGGCGCGCCAACGAGCTTGCCAATGCCGAGAGCCTTGTAGACGGCAGGGAAGCCGTGGCCGTTGCTGTAGTCGTCCTCGCACATCAGCACGCACGACGGTTTCACCCACTTGTTCCACGGGTCGTAGCCGATATATTTGCCGTGGGCTATGAATTTGGCGTACTGTTTGCCCGAAAGCAGCGTGCAGAGGTCGTCGTGGAGCCATCCGCCGCCGTTGTGCCGCTCGTCGATGATTACGGCTTTCTTCATGCGCATGGAGTCGCTGAGAAGTCGGCTGAACACCGTGCGGAAGCTGGGACTGTTCATTGCCTGGACGTGGACATAGCCAATGGTGCCACCTGAGAGCGAATCTACCAAGGCGCGGTTGCGGTCAACCCACCGGCGGTAGAGCAACTCGGTTTGCGCACTGCGGCTTATGGCGCGGACGTTGATATCGAAATGCTTCTTGGTCTTGGGATTGTAAACCGACACGCGAACCCTCTTGCCCGCCTTGCCGTCGAGCAACGGCGTGTAGTCGGCATCTTTCTTTATCTCCTGCCCGTCTATTTTCTCAATGATGCAGCCTTTCACGACACCCGTGTTGCGTATGTCGAACGGCCCGCGCCTTATGACCTCCTCAACCCGCAGGCCGTCGCCGTCGTAGGCGTTGTCGAAGAAGAGGCCGAGAGCGGCAGTCTTGAGCGACGCGCCAGTGGAGTAGTAGCGTGCGCCAGTGTGCGAGGCGTTCAGCTCACCAAGCATCTCGGAAAGCATGTCGCGGAAGTCGTAGTTGTTGTTTATGTAAGGCAAGAAGCGTTCGTAGTTCTGTCTGTACGCCTCCCAGTCAACGCCGTGCAGAGCCGGGTCGTAGAACTTGTCTTTCACCTGCTGCCACACATGGTTGAAGATGTAGGCGCGTTCCTCATAGGGACGATAGTTGAACCGTGCCTCAAAGTCGATATTCTTCGACGAGCCTTTGGCGAGGTCAATCTGTCGTATGCCGTTGTTATATACGTAGAGGTGTTTGAAGCCCTTGTCGGCCTCAAGCCCGTAGCCCACGTTCTTCATCACTATTTCTGTCTTGTTCTCTACGAGGTCACGTTTCCAAAGGTCGTAGCCGCCCTCGAAGCGTGCCTGATAGTAGAGTGTGTCGCCACCAGGCGAGAGCAGGGCATCGGCCATGTTTGAGGAATTGACAGTGAGGCGCAGCACGCGGTCGCGGCAGTTGGCAAGGTCGAAGGAGAGAGACTTGGCTCCTGAAGTCGGGAGCGACTTCGAACTTGACGATGCCGAACCAGACTGGGTTGTCCTATTCTTGTCCTTTTTGCCCTTGAACATGGTGAAATGGACTTCGGTCTTTTTCTTGGTTGCGCTATCGGCTTTCTTTTCTGCTTTCTTTGCCTCGTCGTAGAGGGCACGCTCCTCCTTGCCCATGCGGAAACGCTCGTAGGCATCGAGGTCGAAAAACATGATGTAGGCATCGTATTCGGCTCCCCAGCTGCCATGTGAGCGATAGCCCGCGCGGTCGCTCTGGAAGACCATAGCCTTGCCGCCGAGTGCCCAGCGCCCGTTGCTGTCGTTGTAGCCGCTGTTGGTGAGGTTGACGATGTCGCCCTTGCCCGACGCTGGCACGAGGGCAATGTCGCGGTTGTTCCACCCGCCAGTGCCTATATAGTTGGAGAGCAGCCAGCGGCTGTCGGGGCTCCACTCAAACCATAGGTCGCCGTCAGAGTAGCTGTACTGGTGCTTGCCGTCCATGAGCGTGCGCACGGCTTTTGTCTTTAGGTCGACGGCTTTCAGCGTGCCACGATCCTCGATGAACGCCAAGCTCTTGCCGTCGGGGCTGTAGGCGGGCTGCATTGACGTGAGCGACGACTTCACAAGCTGCTCCTCTTTCAGGTCGGTGGCGTAGGTGAACAGTTTCTCGTCCTTGCTCACGATGGATGTCTGGTAGATTTGCCACAGCCCGCCGCGTTCTGAGGCATAGACGAGGCTGCGTCCGTCGGGCGAGAAGTTGATATTACGCTCCTGTTCGGGCGTGTCGGTAATCTGCTTGGTGGTTTTGTAGTCGGTTGACGTTACGTAAACGTCGCCGTGAGCCACAAACGCCACCTCCTTGCCACTTGGCGAGACGGCGAACTCTGTGGCTCCGCTTGTAAGCACTTGGCGTTGCAGACGGTCGCTGCCATTGTCGGCGGTGATGATGACGCTTAGTTTTTGTGGCTCGCCGCCATCGCGCAGGGTGTAGATTTCGCCGTCGTAGGCGTAGCAGAGCGTGCCGTTGTCGGCGCGGGTGAGGTAGCGTACCGGGTTGCCTTTGTAGTGGGTGAGCTGCGTTTTTGCTTGTCCACCGATGTGCCGCCGATAGACGTTGAACGTACCGTCCTCTTCGCTTAAATAGTAATATGTGGAAGCGTCGCCGCCCCATACCGGCGTGCGGTCTTCGCCGGCGAAGTTGGTTAATCTGGTGTGCTTGCCGTCCTTATAAAGCCAAATGTCGCGACAAATGGGCGACTGATGGTGCTTGCGGAAAGCGTCCTCGTAGCCTTTCTGGTCGTGGTAGAGCAACGCGCCATCCTTGCCTACGCTGATATCGCGCATCGTGATGTCGCTGAAGAGCTTCATGCGCCCACCTTGTGTGCCCACTTCATAAACTTGTGGGAATGTGGAGCTGGCGAAAATTATGCTTTGCGCCGTAGGCATGATTGAGGCCGAAAGCAAGATAGTGCTGTCGCCAAGCCATGTCGTGGGATATTCGTCGCCGCTGTCTGTGGTGAGCCGCCGTGACACTCCGCCGTCCCTTGGAACGACGTAAACGTCCATGCTGCCCTCGCGGCTTGAGGCAAAGGCTATTTGTCGTGAGTCGGGACTCCACACTGGGTAAGCGTCGTAGGCGGGATTGGTGGTGAGTTGCCGTGCCTGCCCGCCGCCTACAGGCACTGTCCAAATGTCACCTTTGTAGGAGAAGGCTACTGCCGTGCCGTCGGGCGAGATGGCTGGGAAGCGCATCCACAGCGGGTTTGTCTGTGCCTGTGCGAATAGAACCAGCAATGGCAGGGAAAGGGTTAAAAAGAGTTTTTTCATTATTGCTTATGAATAAAAGGTTATTGTTGTTTGGTTGCTTTGCTCATCTTGGCCATAAACGCCGTGAGGTCGGCCTTTATGTGCTGGTATGGGTCTGATGTCATGAAGCCTGTGTTTTTTTTCAGCATGGTGGTTACGTTCTCGAGCGAGTTGGTGTAGCATGACAGCTCGTTGCGCCTTTGTGTGCCGTGAATGCTCTGCCGCGCTATCTCGCTTTGCCGTTGGCGTATGAGCTTGTCGCAAATTTTTGTCAACATGGGAACCACGACCTTGTTGAAGAGGTGGTGTCCCTGAATGTAGAGGTAGGTAGTCTTTGGCGTTACCCCAAGCCGACGCAAGTCAGCCTCCACCCTGAGCCAGCTCATGCGGGCGTTGGGGTTTTGCTGTCGCAGCTGTCTGCACTTGTTGCTTGCCTTGCGCCTCACCTGTGCGATGTTGTTGTCGGCGGTATTTATGTTGAATGCCCCCGTCTCGATGATGCGCAGGAAGTCGGTCATGGTGAACTTTCCGTAGCGGTCGCTGCGGTAATACCAGATGTTCCACACGAATAGCGGCCAGATGGCCTCGGAGAAGTCCTCAAGGTAATGCTGGATGTCGAAGACGGCGTGGTCGTTGAGCGTCGCTGCCACGCACACGTCGTGGAGCGACGGTGCATAGCACTGCAGGTTCTCTATGGCGTAGGCGTAGGTGTGGAAGACATACGGGCTGTCAAGTATTGTTTGCGATGTCTCGGTGGCTCCCTGTATAAGGTAGTCGTAGTCGGCATCGACGCAGGCTATGAGCCACTGTCCAGTCTTGCCCGACAATGCGCTCATCATGGCCGCTTTCTTGCCGCGCTCGAGCACCCTTGAGGTTTGGGAATTGAGGTGTAAGATTTGTGGATTGAGGACAGAGGACGGGTCGCGGGTGGGCAGCATTACCTCAAAGTAATATTGCTCTGTCTCAAACTGCGACAGTATGCTTCGCCAGAAGAAAACGTCGTCGTAGCTCTCAACGTAAGCCGTAATCTTCTGCCGCTGCCGCCGGCTGTTGAGCCTGTTTGCCGCTTCGAGGTAAGAGGATGTTAAATTATCTTGCAGGCGCTTCCCCATAGTTTCTAACTCCTAATTCCTAACTATTTCACCGTTATGTCGCTCACTTCAGTCACCTTGTCCATCCAACCGTTCATGATGACGGCGGGGGAGTGGGTGGTGAGGATGATTTGCACGTTTGGGTTAAGTTCGAGTATGAGGTCGATGAGCTGCTTCTGCCACTCCACGTGTAGGCTCACCTCCGGCTCATCCATGAACAGCACGTAGGGCTTCTGGTCTTCCACGAGCACGGTGAGGAGGATGGCAAGGATTTGCTTTTCTCCGCTTGACAGCTGGTAGGGCACGAGCTTTTCGC
Source organism: uncultured Prevotella sp. (assembly GCA_964616945.1). Taxonomy (GTDB): domain Bacteria; phylum Bacteroidota; class Bacteroidia; order Bacteroidales; family Bacteroidaceae; genus Prevotella. Next base: position 4,762 of record CAZTUD010000110.1, read on the forward strand.
CAATCTGCGTGAAGCTTATCTCGTTGTCGGTGCGTATTATCTTCTTGCCAGTGTCGGCGAAAAGGCTGTCCATGATGTCCTGGAACTTCTTCTTCGGCTCCGACAATTTCTGCGCGTCTGCCGCCGCGTCGGGGCCGCCCTTCTGCAGCACCTCTATCATGCGGTTGCCGATGTTGACCTGATAGTCGAGATACTTGCGTTGGAGTTTGTAGAGCTGGAAGTCGAGTTCTGTGGCAAGCGACGCGTTCATCTGTCCTATAACCTCGGCATTGAGGAGCGGACGGTCGAAGGAGCGTATGATGTCGAACCTTATCCACTTGGCATCCTCCGGGCTTACCGTTACGTGCACGCCCTTGAGCATGTGGGAGGGAAACTCGCCGCCCGCCGAGAGGCCTTTCACCACCTTGTTTATTATGGTGGACTTGCCCACGCCGTTCACCCCGCTCAGGATGTTCACCTGTCGGTCGAGGTTCCACAATATGTGCTTCTTTCCCGCCCACAGCGAGTCTATTTCTATCTGCGTTATGTAGTCAGCATATTTCTGCATGGCGTTAAATGATATAGGTTTGTTTCTACGGGCAAATATAACATATAATTATGAATTATGGATTATGAATTATGAATAATTGTTACCTTTGCAACGTTTTTTAGGAAATATAGTGTATGTGGGCAACAAAATACCATAAGTGTGGTATGCCAAATGCCCCGAATGTGCTATTTTGGAGTTGCTTTTTTCATAGTAACTTTGCAGCGTGAAATATCAATAAATGTATTAACGCGCCAACCGCCCTATCATTAAGGTCCACGGGAGGCAAAAACCAAAGCAACTATGAGCGAGAAAAAACTTCATTTCGAGACACTGCAACTTCATGTAGGCCAGGAGCAGGCCGACCCGGCAACCGACGCGCGTGCCGTGCCAATATACCAGACTACTTCTTACGTCTTCCACAACGCCCAGCACGCCAGCGACCGCTTTCATTTGAAGGATGCGGGCAACATCTACGGGCGTCTGACCAACTCGACGCAGGGCGTGTTTGAGGATCGTGTGGCAGCCCTTGAGGGCGGTGTGGGTGGACTTGCCCTCGCTTCTGGCGCAGCGGCAGTGACCTATGCCATCACCAACCTCGCTTACGCGGGCGACCATGTGGTGGCAACAGAGACCATCTACGGCGGCACCTACAACCTGCTGAAGCACACACTGAGCAAGTATGGCATCTCTTCAACGTTTGTCAACCCCGACGACTACGATGCGCTCGAGGCTGCCATACAGCCAAATACGAAGCTTGTGTTTATTGAGGCCCTCGGCAACCCGAACAGCAATATTTCCGACATTGAGCGGTCGGCCGACATCGCACACCGTCATGGCGTGCCGTTGCTCATCGACAACACCTTTGGCACCCCTTATCTCATTCGTCCGATTGAGCATGGAGCTGACATCGTAATTCATTCGGCGACGAAGTTCATCGGTGGCCACGGCTCGTCGCTTGGCGGCGTGATAGTAGATGGAGGCACGTTCGACTACTTCCAGAACGACAAGTTCCCCGGCTTTACGCAGCCCGACGCCAGCTACCACGGTCTCGTTTTCGGCAAGGTGCCCGCTCCTTTCGCCACGCGCGTGCGTGCATTGCTGCTCCGTGACGAGGGCGCTTGTATATCGCCGTTTAACGCTTGGATATTGTTACAAGGTCTTGAGACCCTGTCGTTGCGTGTGGAAAGGCACGTGTTCAACACGCTGAAGGTAATCGACTACCTGAAGACGCAGCCGTTGGTGAAGAAAATAAACCATCCGTCGCTGCCCGACCATCCGAACCACGACCTCTATGAGCGTTATTTCCCCAATGGGGCAGGCTCTATTTTCACGTTCGAGATAGACGGCGACCAGCAGAAGGCGTGGGACTTCATCGACCACCTGAAGATTTTCTCCGACTTGGCAAACGTTGCCGACGTAAAGTCGCTCGTGGTGCATCCCAAGAGCACTACCCACAGCGAACTCAGCGACGAGGAAGCATCGGAGCAGGGCATATACGACGGCACGATACGCCTGAGCATCGGCACCGAGCATTACCAAGACCTTATCGACGACCTCGATCAGGCGTTCAAGAGTATCTCTTGAAGCCCCACCACACGAGACTTTGTCTCGCTTGCACCTCCCCCAAGTGGGGAGGGAGATATTACATAGATAAACAATTAAAAAATAACATTTAAAAAAGTCCCCATTACCCCTTGACTGTAATTAATTCCCTCTCCACTTGGGGGAGGGGCAAGCGAGGCAAAGCCTCGCGGGGGTGGGGCTGCTAATACCATGATTTACAAGCATATTACAGACTTAGTGGGCAACACCCCACTCGTAGAGTTGCAGAAATACTCGGCACTGCGCGGCCTGAAGAAGCCCGTCGTTGCCAAAGTGGAATTTTTCAATCCCGGCGGAAGCGTGAAGGATCGCATTGCCGTGGCGATGATTGAGGCAGCCGAGAAAGCGGGCACGCTGAAGCCCGGCGGTACTATCATTGAGCCCACCAGTGGCAACACGGGCGTAGGACTGGCGTTGGTGTCGGCGGTGAAAGGCTATAAGCTAATATTGACCATGCCGGAGACGATGAGCGTTGAGCGCAGAAATCTCGTCAAGGCATACGGCGCACAGGTGAAGCTGACCTCCGGGGCGGCGGGCATGAAAGGTGCCATCGCCGAGGCCGAGCGGCTGCGCGACACCATTCCAGGGAGCATCATCCTCGAACAGTTTGAAAATCCTGCCAACCCCCAGAAGCATTATGACACAACAGGGAGAGAGATATGGGAAGACACCGACGGCAAGGTTGACATTTTTGTCGCGGGTGTCGGCACTGGCGGCACTGTGTCGGGCATTGGCCGACGGCTCAAGGAAAACAATCCCAACGTGAAGATTGTGGCTGTCGAGCCTGCCTCGTCGCCGGTGTTGGAGGGTGGCAAGCCTGGTTCGCACAAAATCCAGGGCATAGGCGCCGGCTTTGTGCCTAAGACCTATGACGCATCGGTGATTGACGAAATTTTCCCAGTTGCCAACGATGATGCCATACTCGCTGGTCGCCAAATAGCCCAGCAGGACGGCGTGCTGGTGGGTATATCGTCGGGTGCTGCGGCGTTTGCGGCCACCGAGATTGCCAAGCGTCCGGAGAACGAGGGCAAGAACATAGTAGTGCTGCTGCCCGACACTGGCGAGCGTTACCTCTCAACCGTGCTGTACGCCTTTGATGAATATCCTCTTTAAAACAAGAAAGCCTGTCCGTTGTAGGACAGGCTTTCTTGTTTTAAAGAGGCGTGCTGAAGATGAACGTGCGCATAATCCAGTAGCTGAGGATACCTGCTATGTATCCAACGAACGCAATCCACGACACGTGCTTCATGTACCAACCAAAGGTTATCTTTTCCAAGCCCATGACCACGACACCTGCGGCGGAACCGATGATGAGCATTGAGCCGCCCACGCCGGCGCAGTAGGCAAGCAACTGCCAGAAAATGCCGTCGGTGGCGAAGTCGCCCGTTGGAGCCACTGGATACATGCCCATGCAGCCTGCCACGAGTGGCACGTTGTCGATGATTGACGACAGCACGCCGATGATGCCCGTAACGGCGAAGTGGTTGCCATTGAATGCCACGTTCAGACCCTTGCCAAGAGCGGTGAGCGCGCCAATCTCGGAAAGGCAGCTCACGGCCATCAGTATGCCGAGGAAGAAAAGGATGGTGCTCATGTCGATGTTGCGGATAAGGTTCACCACACGTTTCTTGCGCGTTGTCTTGTCTTTCTTCAGGTTTGCGTAGAACACCTCAGTAACAATCCACACAAGGCTAAGTATGAGCAGAATGCCCACAAATGGAGGCAGATGGGTGATGCTCTTGAAGATAGGCACAAACACGAGGCCGCCTACGCCAACCCAGAACACGACCTTGCGCTGGGTGTCGCTGAGTTCCTGCTCGTCGGTCTTTGCCTCAAGTTCGTCGGGCGACACCGTTTCCAGCTCGCCTTTCAGGCCGAACTGAAGTATGATGGCGGGAATGACCATCGAGACAATCGACGGGGCGCGTATCTCACTTATCACGCCGAGGGCAGTGATGAGCCGCTTGATCCAAAGCATGATGGTTGTGACGTCGCCGATGGGCGAGAACGCACCGCCCGAATTGGCTGCTATTATCACA
>CAZTUD010000111.1:0-8904 GCA_964616945.1 uncultured Prevotella sp.
CAGCCGGAGCCGCATCCTCATCTGCCATGCCACTTGCCGCTGCATCAACGCCAAGACTGTCGAATGCCGAATCATCATCAATATCAGCAGCCGAATCACTGACAGCAACCGTATCTCTTGGTGTGGTTTTCTGGGCCTGCGCAGCCATGCCATACGCAAATACCAGCGCCACTGTCAACATAAAACGCGCTATAAACGTTTTCATCCTGTTTTGTCTTTTCAAAAATATATACTATTCCCGTTAAACGAAATCTGCAACAAAGTTACTCTAAAAACACGACGAAGCAAAGGAAAACAAGAAAAATATGCTTAACTTTGCATTTCGAACAATAAAAACAGAAAATATTAGTTTAATATAGGTAAAAGCCAGTAAAACTGACAACAAATAAAAGAGATGAAAAAACTCATCATATCTATTATTATAATGTCGATGATGCCGCTCCTCGCACCGGCACAGTCGTCTATGACCGACTCACAGGTGGCAGCCTACATACAAGGCGAAGTAGCCAAGGGCACCCCGCAATCGCAAATAGTTACCCGACTGATGCAGAGAGGGGTGAACATAACGCAGATAAGGCGTGTGAGAGACTCCCTCGAAAAGGACATGAGGGGCGGAGGCACCACAATAGGCAAGGTGGCAAAGACATCGCGGCTGCGCGACGACAAGGCGCAGACATCGGCAATGAACCAGCGGCGGGATGCCACAACGTCGCAAAGGCTGCAAGGCAGCGTGGGCTGGCAGGAAAGCTACAACGAAAGCGACGAGGACTTCCGCAACATGGCTGCCAACGTGAATGCCATAGGCAGGGACACGGTGAAAGTAGACAACTCGTTCAATGGCAAGAAAGTCTTCGGGCGCGACATATTCTCAAACAAGAACCTCAGCTTCGACCCGGTAACCAACATCGCCACGCCGCAGAACTACATCCTCGGCGCGGGCGACCACGTGTCGGTTGACATCTACGGGGCTTCGCAAAAGGCGGAAGACTGCATAGTGTCGCCCGACGGCGACATCGTAATCGAGGGCTACGGCCCAATACGCGTCGGGGGACTCACCGTGGCGGCGGCAAAAGCAAGGCTGCGCGCTACGCTCGGCTCGCGCTACCAATCGTCGCGCATCAACCTCTCGCTCGGCCAGACACGTACCGTGTCGGTGAACGTCATGGGCGAGGTGGTTACGCCTGGCACCTACACCCTCTCGGCTTTCGCAACGGTGTTCAACGCTTTGTACATGGCGGGCGGCACCAATGCGCTCGGCACCCTGCGCAACATAAAGATTTACCGCCACAACCGCCTCTTGAGTGTCTGCGACATATACGACTATATCCTCAACGGCAAGATGACGGGCAACGTTCGCTTGCAAGACGGCGACGTGATAATAGTTGGTCCCTACGACTGTCTCGTCAGCATACACGGCAAGGTGAAACGCCCGATGCTCTACGAGATGAAGAAGAACGAGAGCGTGGAGACGCTGCTGCGCTATGCGGGAGGCTTCACGGGCGATGCTTACAAGAAGGCCGTGCGCGTGAACCGCAAGACGGGGCGCGAGTATGCCGTGTTCAACGTCGAGGAGTTTGACATGAGCTCGTTCCGCGTAATGGACGGCGACTCGGTGGGCGTGGACAGCATACTCCACCGCTACGAGAACACGGTGGAGGTAAAAGGAGCCGTCTTCCGCCCAGGCATGTACCAGCTCGGCGACGGCGTAAACTCAGTGCGCACGCTCGTGCAGCACGCCGAGGGACTGACAGAGGAAGCGTTCACCGCACGCGCCGTGATGCACCGCATGAAAGAGGACCGCACGCTGAGAGTTATACCTGTTGACATAAAAGGCATCATGGACGGCAGCGTGGCGGACGTGCCACTCAAGGAGAATGACGTGCTCTTCATACCGACCAAACTGACCGTGATGAACGAGCAAACGATAAGCATACAGGGCGAGGTGATGTACCCAGGTATATACAAGTATGCCGACAACGAGACGCTTGAGGACTTCGTGCTACAGGCTGGCGGCCTTACCGACAAGGCATCCACAGTCAAGGTGGACGTGGCACGCCGCGTGGGCAACCCCAAGGCACTGGACGTGGACAGCATAATTGCGAAGACATACTCGTTCTCACTAAAAGACGGCTTTGTGGTAGATGGCGAACAAGGCTTCGTGCTACAGCCCTTCGACGAGGTTTACGTGCGCCGCGACCCGTCGTATTCTGAGCAAAGAAGCGTGTCGATAGAGGGCGAAGTGCTCTTCCCTGGGGCTTATACGCTGGCACACAGAAACGTGCGACTGACCGAACTGCTCAGGGCATCAGGTGGCACGACCGACATGGCATACATAAAGGGTGCGCGCCTCGAGCGACGCACCAACGACGCCGAGCGCAAACGCATGGAAGCAGCCCTACAGATGCAAGAGGAAGAGATGCAGCAACAGCTGCTACAGCTCGCCGCAAGCTCACAAAACAGCAACTTGCAACAAATGGGGCAACAGACAACGGCAACACAGCTACAGAAGTTCCAAGTGCCCGACTACTACCCCGTCGGCATAGAACTTGACAAGGCACTGGCCGACCCTAACGGCGATGCCAACATTGTGCTGCGCGAAGGCGACAGGCTCATCCTGCCACAATACACAGCTACGGTCAAGGTGAACGGCGCGGTGATGTACCCCAACACCGTTACCTACCAAAAGGGCAAACGCGCCAAGTATTACATCGACGCAGCAGGTGGATTCAAGAAGAATGCCCGCAAGACCCACGCCTACGTCATCTACATGAACGGTATGGTGACAAAGGTGAGCAACGGAGCAAAAATACAGCCTGGCTGCGAGATTGTGGTGCCCAGCAAACTGAGCCGCAAGATGACCACAGGAGAAGTATTGAGCCTCGGCTCCAGCATGACCTCCATTGCTGCCATGATAGCCACCATCGCCAACATGACGAAGTAGGCTCGCAGGGCTGACTTTTGACGACACAACTCCATAACTCGCTATGTATAAGCACATTGTGCTTTTAGCGAGGAGGAGTGGTAGTATAGAGTGATATTACATGGAACAAGAAAACAGAAAATATCCAGTAGGAATACAGACTTTCTCTGAGATAATACGGAAGGGCTATATTTACGTTGACAAGACCGACATCATCTGGAAGTTGGCACACGACGCAAAATATATATTCCTGAGCCGACCCCGACGCTTCGGCAAGTCGCTTCTCACCTCTACCTTGGACTCATATTTCCGTGGAGAAAAAGATTTGTTCGCAGGCTTAGGAATAACGAACCTTGAGAAGGACTGGAAGCCATATCCCGTAATACATATTGACCTGAGCATTGCAAAGGGCAAAGGCACGTCCAACGACCTGGCTCGCGCCCTGAACCTGATGCTGGGACGGCTTGACGAATACTTGGATGTTTCCGAAGAAGTGACACCAGGAGAGAAGCTTGACGGAATGATTAACAGGCTGTACAAGACGACTGGCAACCAAGTAGTCGTGTTAATCGACGAATACGATGCCCCATTGCTTGACGTGCTGCACGACAAGTCAACACTCGACGACATGCGCAGAGTGATGCAAGAGTTTTACCAGCCACTGAAAGCCAATGAGGCAATCATACAATTCTGCTTCATAACTGGAATAACAAAGTTTTCACAGCTGAGCATATTCTCCACCATCAACAATCTCACCAACGTTACCCTCGCGCCTGAATATTCTGCCATCTGCGGCATTACGGAGCGGGAGCTGTGCACCACGCTGTGGCAGGACGTGCAACGACTTGCCGACACCTTCCACACCTCAGCCGAAGCTATGCACCAACGGCTGAAACAACGCTACGACGGCTATCACTTCTCAGAAGACTCTCCCGAAATCTACAATCCGTTCAGCCTTCTGAAAGCTTTCCAACGCAGGAAAATCAGCAACTGGTGGTTCGAGAGCGGCACGCCGACATTCCTCATCCGCCAGATGAAGCATTTCCACACCGACATCACATCCCTCGACCACCTCGTAGTGCCAGAGACTGCATTCGACCAACCCACGGAGAACATGCAAAACGCATTACCACTGCTGTATCAGAGTGGCTATCTCACGATAAAGGATTACGACCCCGACACGCTGACATACACTCTTGCCATTCCCAATGAAGAGGTACGCGTGGGATATGTGAGAGGATTGCTGCCTGTATATATCGGAATAGACGATGCCGACGTGCAGATGGGCTTCGCCCTAAAGTTCTGGAAGGCATTGCGGGATGACGACATCAACCTCGCCATGGAACACATGCAAGCGTATCTTGCAGGCATTCCATACGTTGAGGGATTCAAGAAGAAACTTGCAGAGGCAGCCACGGCAGAAGGCTTCTACGAGTACACCATGTACCTCATCTTCTCCATGCTCAACGTGTATGTCCGCACACAGGTCAAGACCTCCCGCGGCAGAGCTGACATGGTGGTATTCATGCCCAATGCCATCTATGTCATTGAAATCAAGGCCGTAGGCACGGCAGACGACGCATTAAAACAAATCAAGGACAAAGGCTACGCCGAACCCTACAATGCCGACGGCCGGAAACTCGTCCTCGTAGGGGTAAGCTTTGACAAGAAGAAGCGCACGGTGGACGACTGGATAATATCAGAAGAAAAGCAATGAAGAAGAACAACGAGATAAAAAGGAGGATGTCATAAATCTCAGGGTGGTATGGCATAAAATAAAGGGGACAACGACGTTGTGGCGAGCCTCTTCAACGTCAGAGTGAAAAGCCAGGACGGCAAGATTGGCATTTAGGCATCATCAGTATTATGGGTAAACGAATATCACACATTAAATAACCGTATGCTTAAAAGAATTTCAATTAAAGGATACAAGTCAATAAAAGACGCAACTATAGAGCTCAAACCTATCAATATACTAATTGGAGCTAATGGTGTTGGGAAGTCTAATTTTGTGTCTTTCTTTAAACTTGTTAATAATATATATGAGCAAAATCTGCAAGGATATTCTTTAGCTTGTGGTTTAGACTCTTTACTATACTATGGACGAAAGCGCACTGATGAAATATACGGATTACTTGATTTCGGGAGTAATGGTTATGAGTTTTCTCTAAAGCCTACAAATCAAGGAACTTTATATATTTCTAAAGAAGTTAGTTTATATTCTGGGAGCAGCATCACTTATCCTAAAACAAATATCCTTGAAAGCACTATAAAAACATCCACCTATCGACGTAATGCCTATCTACGGGATAGATTTTCAAGCTATAAAATCTATCATTTCCATGATACGGAACAGAATTCAATGTTAAGAGCTCATAGTTGCAATATCGACGATAACCAAAGGTTAAAGCCTGATGCTGCCAATCTTCCCGCTTTTTTATATTATTTGAAGCAAAAGAATCCAACCGCATTAAAGCGTATGGAAATGATTATACGAAGCGTCATGCCATATTTCGACAGATTCGACTTGCACCCCAAAAGGCTGGATAATACAAAGATTGGTCTTGAATGGCGTGATAAAACTGATCTTGATAAATATTTTGATGCTGCTGACTTATCTGATGGTAGCTTACGCTTCATGGCTTTGACTGCATTGTTAATGCAACCAGACATGCCACAGACTATCATCATTGACGAGCCTGAACTGGGACTTCATCCTGTAGCAATATCCAAACTGGCCAGCATGATAAAGTCTGCATCCAAACGAAACAGCCAATTGATAGTCTCAACACAGTCTGCGGATTTAATAAGTTATTTCAATCCAGAGGACGTGATAACAGTGGATAGGAGCAACGGACAAACAACATATAATAGACTTAAGACCGAAGACCTTAAGCTATGGTTAGACAACTATAGTTTAGGAGAGTTGTGGAGCAGAAGTATTATTAGTGGACAGCCAAAGTTATGAGAAGATTGGTTTTTATTGCAGAAGGAGATACAGAAGAAGAATTTGTTTATAATCTCCTTACCCCTTATTTTAATGATAAAGGTTATTATGATATCAGTTGTTTCAAAATAAAGCATTCAAATGGAGGAGTCTCCAAATACAGCTCCATCAGAGAGGACATAATGAGGGTTGTGCATGAAAAAGATGTTGTCTTAACGACCATGCTTGATTTTTATAAAATTCCTCATGATACACCTGGATTCTCTGTTACAACATCTGATGCAAGCCATCTTCAACAAGTCCTATTGATGGAAAAGGCAATGTTGGATGATGTTGCACAACATTTCAAACAAGCACCACTCCATTTTGTTCCCTATCTTCAGCTTCATGAATTTGAAGCGATACTTTTTTCATCAGATAGAGGAATAATAGAGTATTTCAATGGAACTGCGAACATAAGCCTCTTTCATAAAATACAAAAAGAGAACCCCAATCCAGAAGACATTGACAGTGGCGAGGCTACCGCACCATCAAAAAGAATGAACCTGGTCATACCTGACTATGAGAAGCCTCTTTATGGAAACAGTTTGGCTATGAGCATCGGACTTGATATTATTATGGATAAATGTCCGCATTTTAGAAATTGGATTAGACGTTTATTAAATGCCTTAACCTGACTTTTTAGCATAAATTTTGTCACTTGATAAAACCTGGTAGCAAAACATTTTTAAACTTTTCCTTGCTTACGTGCTTCCTATGGAAAATGCATCAGGAACTTGACCTGTGTGCAATATTTCCATTAACAATCTAAGATATATACTATTATGAGCAACGAGATAAACAAAGATGATGTAATAGACCTCAGAGTGGTATGGCATAAGATAAAGGAGAAGAAGAAACTCTTCGCGATAGTGCTGCCGATAGTGTTCGTGCTGTCGTGCCTATAAGATAAATAATATAACAATATATTAGCGAATAGATGGACAACAACAATAAATCGCAAGAGATTGACCTTAAAGCGGTATTCAACACTATAAAACTAAAAAAGTGGCGGTTACTTATCGTAGGCGTTATAGCTTTCATAGTGTCGTGCATCATAATACTGCCCGTCCCCCGTTACTACACATGCTCCGTGGAACTGGCACCCGAACTTGACTTGCAGTCGAACGTAGGCGGGAGCATTGCCGACATTGCCTCGTCAATGGGGTTTAACCTAAACAACGGGCTTACGTTGGATGCCATATCGCCAGAGCTGTATCCAGACTTGCTAAAGTCGAACAACTTCGTGATAAACCTCATAGACTGCAAGGTAAAAAGCAAGGATGGGAAAATAAACACCACCTACTATGAGTATCTCGGCAAGCACCAAAAATACAGTCCTTGGGCAAAGGCGTTAGGATTTGTAAAAAAACTCTTTACATTCAAGAAGAAAACAGCAGCTTCAGGAAAGGACAAGAAGATTAATCCTTTCTGCCTCACCAAAGAAGAGGACGACATATTCAATGCCATAAAAGGCAACATTAAATGCGCTGTTGACAAGAAGACCAACGTAATAACAATTACGGTCCAAGACCAGGATCCTCTCATTGCAGCCACTATGTCGAACGCCGCAATGCACCAGCTTCAGGAGTTCATCACCAGATACCGAACAAGCAAGGCCCGCAACGACGTGAACTATTACAAAAAACTAACGACTGAGGCGAAAGAGCACTATGAGAAAGCCCGTCGTCTCTATGGCAACTACTCCGATGCCAACATGGACGTAATGCTCCAAAGCTTCAAGTCGAAGCAGGAGGATTTGGAAAACGACATGCAGCTGAAATTCAATACCTACAGTGGGATGAACACACAGTTGCAAGCCGCCTACGCCAAACTTCAGGAACGCACCCCTGCATTCACCGTACTAAAGTCGGCAAGCGTGCCCATAAGACCAGCCGGCCCAAAACGCATGATGTTCGTGGCAGGTTTCACCTTGATAGCACTGTTCATATCTGTCGTATATTTCTCGCGCGACTTAATATTCTGAGCCTTGCCTACTATGCAGCCCGACAACAAGCGCATAGCCAAGAACACCTTGTATCTGTATATAAGGATGTTCTGTGTGCTCATCGTCAACCTTTACATGTCGAGAGTGCTGCTCCGCTCCTTAGGCGTGACCGACTATGGCACATACGTAGTAGTGGCAGGCTTCGTGACGTTGTTCGGCTTCTTCAATGTTACATTGTCCTCCACAATGCAACGCTACTACAACTATGCGGGTACGAGGAAAGACGAGGCAGGGCTACAGGAGGTCTTTTCCACGGGTTGCGTCATCCACGTCTTGATTGCCGGACTGACATTAATAATTCTTGAATCGTTTGGAATATGGTATTTTTATAATCTCCTTGTGATGCCGGCCGAAAGGTTTCACGCCGCATTCATAGTCTTTCATGCGTCGGCGGCCTCCCTTGTCCTGCTCATTCTGCAATCACCGTTCATAGGCCTTGTGTTGTCCCAAGAACACATGGGCTACTACTCGCTTGTTAGCATCATAGACATAACGCTCAAACTAATTGTCACACTGTCAATAAGCCACCTGCCCAGCGACCCACTTTCGACATACGGACTTATGCTGATGGGTATATCAATAATAGATCTTCTGCTCTATTCAATATACGCGAAAGTCCACTGGCATTTCCTGCGCTTGTCGAGGCATATAAACCGCAAGCTGATGAAATCATTACTGTCTTTCACAGGATGGAACCTCGTCGGGACTTTTGCGTTTATGTTGCGCGGCCAAGGAGTAAGCCTGTTGCTCAACAACTTTTTCGGACCAATCGTAAACGCGGCACGTGGAATAGCAATGCAAGTGAGTAGTGCCATACAAAATTTCTCATCAAACATAAGCGTTGCTTTCTCCCCACAACTTGTCAATGCAATAGCGGCAGAGGACAAGCAACGTGCAGAGATCCTTATGTTTACAGAATCAAAGATTTGCTATGCACTGTTGCTTGTCATCGCAACTCCACTATGCCTCGAAATGGATTATGTGCTGAAC
>CAZTUD010000112.1:0-8796 GCA_964616945.1 uncultured Prevotella sp.
GGCAACTTGATTATCGTGGCGAGCATGTACAAGCCTTGTTCGGTAAAAGCATGAGGCTCGGACCGTGGAGTGTTTTAAGATGTTGAACCGGTGGAAATTTTCCACCAGATACTGTTTTTCAGTAGGTTGCAAAGTTACAACATAGTCTTTGGGAAACTTTTCGGGATTGTTTCTGACGGCCTTGTTGACATCTCTGGTTTCTACTCCATACAGTTCCGCCACATCACGGTCAATTATGACCTGTTGTCCGCGTAGCGTTATGATGCGGTTCTCGACTTTCTCAATCTGTTGATTTTTGTCCATATCCGTCAGTTTTTGTTCTTAATGCCCTTACATCACGCCAATCCAACGCAGGATGTCGTTGAGGTTGGCTACGACCATTAGCAGTATGAGGATTGTGATGCCCACATACTCGGCACGTATCATGAAGTTCTCGGATGGCTTGCGCCGCGTAACCATCTCATAGAGCAGGAACAGCACATGCCCCCCGTCAAGGGCGGGAATGGGCAGGATGTTCATAAAGGCGAGAATGATGCTCAAGAATGCCGTCATCATCCAGAACATGTGCCAGTCCCACGTGTCGGGGAACAATGAGCCTATTGCCCCAAAGCCACCAAGGCTCTTGGCTCCGTCGGCGGTGAAGACGTATTTCATGTCGCTCACATAACCCGACAGCACATCCCAGCCATACTTCACGCCAGCGGGAAAGCTCTCAAGGAAACCGTAGCTCACATGGGTTATCTTGTCCTCATACATCTTGCCCAAACCCGCCACAGCGAAGCCCAGCTTGCAGTCGGGGGTGAGGAGAACTGTGGCGGTATCGGGATTGGTTTGAGATTTGAGGTTTGAGGTTTGAGACTTATGATTGGCATGTTGGAAGACAATCGTCACAGTGCGCAGGCGCAAGCTGTCATTGTGTGTGGCGGCAGCGGCAAGCTGGTCGCTGATGACACCAATCTCTTCTGTAAACTCGTTGTAAGAGTCGATGCTCTTGCCGTTTATGGCGAGAATGGCATCACCTTTCCTCATGCCGGCTTTCCATGCAGGTGTCTCAATGGTGTCGTTGCTGCCTTCCGTGACAGGCATTTTCTGTAGCACCGTGTCGGCAACGGCTGGGGTGAAAGGACGCACGAACTGTGGTGTTACCTTCAACATACCGAGCAGGTTGATGTCGCCAGGCAGGCTTATGCGTACTTTTTTGCCGCCACGCATCACGTCGCACCACTTGGCCTCTGACAGGTCGCGATAAACGTCAACGTTGAAGTCCTTGAACTCGCGGATGTCGGTGCCAAGCAGGATGTCGTGGTCGCGGAAGCCGTATTGCTTGGCTTCCTTGTTGAACTTCATGCCCAATGACATGTCGGCAAGGCGCACATAGTCCTCACCCCAATGAAACATTATCATCGAATAGATGAACAGCGCAAGCACGAAGTTCACCGTCACGCCCGCCACCATGATGATGAGCCTTTGCCATGCCGGCTTCGTGCGGAACTCCCACGGCTGCGGGGGACGTTTCATCTGCTCGGTGTCCATGCTCTCGTCTATCATGCCCGCAATCTTGCAGTAGCCGCCAAGCGGCAGCCAGCCCATGCCGTATTCGGTCTCGCTGTGCTTGGGTTTGAAGCTGAACAGCTTGCCGCTCCACTTGCCTATGCGGACATCAAAGAAGATGAAAAACTTTTCCACCCTCACGCCAAAAAGCTTCGACGCGAGCATGTGCCCGCCCTCATGGAGCAGCACGAGAAGCGAGATGGAAAGGATGAACTGAAGGAGTTTTATTAAGAATACTTCCATTTTTTGATTTGAGATTTGAGGTTTGAGATTTAAGATTTGTGAATACCTCAAAGCAGAGAGTTTGCAATCTCCCTCGCCTCTTTGTCTGTTTTTAAATAAGTATTGAGGTCTGGCGTCTTGTCAAACGTGGCCTTTTGCATTGTCTTGGCTATGACATCTGCCACGCCATAGAACGACAGGCGGCCTTGGCGGAAGGCCAGGTTGGCCACCTCGTTGGCGGCGTTGAGTATTCACGGCATGTTGCCGCCCTCTCGCATTGCTTCGTAAGCAAGACTCAGGCATGGGAATTTTTCCACGTCGGGCTTGAAGAACTCCAACTTCTGCGTATTGAACAGGTTGAGGCGGTCGCCTTGCAAGTTAAGCCTTTCGGGAAATGAAAATGCGTATTGTATCGGCAACCGCATGTCGGGCACGCCAAGCTGAGCTTTCACGGCTCCGTCCTTGAACTGCACGCCACTATGCACCACGCTTTGCGGATGGATTAGCACTTCTATCCTGTCGGCAGACACGCCGAAAAGCCAGCTCGCCTCCATCACCTCGAACCCCTTGTTCATAAGCGTTGCAGAGTCGATGGTTATCTTTGCGCCCATCTTCCACGTAGGGTGTTGCAGTGCCTCTTCGGCAGTAACGCTTTCAAGTTGCTGGCGCGTGAACGTACGGAATGGTCCGCCCGAACACGTGAGGAGAATTTTGTCAACTTCGTTCATGTCCTCGCCGACAAGGCTTTGGAATATCGCACTGTGCTCAGAATCCACGGGCAGCAAGCTTACGTGGTTTTCCTGTACGAGGTTGAGAATGAGCTCACCCGCCACGACAAGCGTCTCCTTGTTGGCAAGACAAATTTTCTTGTGCGCTTTTATGGCGTGTATGGTAGGTTCGAAGCCAGCAAAACCCACGAGGGCGGCAAGCACCGTGTCGATTTGGTCGCCCTCGACAACCTCGTTGAGAGCATCGTGCCCGGCATAAACCTTTATGTCGGGGCAGTCGGCAAGCAAAGCTTTCAGCTCCTCATAATGAGCGTCGTTGGCAATGACCACCGAGGCAGGCTGGAAACGCCGTGCTTGCTCGGCAAGCCTCCCGACGTTGTTGTTGGCTGTGAGGCAGTAGGCCTCAAAACGGTCGGGATGCTGGGCTATCACGTCGAGAGCCTGAGTGCCTATCGACCCAGTGCTGCCAAGGATGCATATCCGTTGTTTGTTCATGGTTCTTTATTAAGGCTTAGGATGCCTTCGGGTATAATCATCGTTATTGTGCGGCTTTCCCTGCCCACATCTTTTATCAAGTCATCACTGACGGGAAGCAGGATTTCATTTCCCTCATTTGTCGTTACCTCCAACAGCGTGTTGAGCGTGGAGTCGTCAAGTGCCTCTACTGTGCCGACATTCTTTCCGTCAGCGGCGTTTATGATAGTATAGCCAATGATTTCGGCTTTCGAGACGGTCTCCGCATTCTCGTCGCTGTCGGCGAGCGAGCGCGGGAAATAGACATTACAACCCGTAAGCTCTGCCGCTTTCTCTTCTGTATCAACGCCTGAGAAAGTCATCAGGGCTGTCTCGTCGGAGCGGAAGCGGTATTCGTCGATGAAGAATGGCACGAGCAACCCGTCTATTTGTATGAACAGGTAGTCAGCGTCCACACGGTCGAAGACATCATCGTCGAAATGGAATGAAATCTCTCCCTTTATGCCATGCGGTTTGCCGAGAGTGCCAATCTTGAAGAAGTCGTTTTTGTCAATCATTCTCCAACCCTCTTTATCTTGGCCCCGAGCCTGTTAAGTCGGTTCTCAATGTTCTCATAGCCACGGTCAATCTGCCCGATGTTCTCAATACGGCTTGTGCCGTTCGCCGTCATTGCGGCTATGAGCAACGCTATGCCCGCCCTTATGTCTGGACTTGACATGCGGCCAGGACGAAGGTGGATGCGGTGGTCGAGTCCGACGACAACCGCGCGGTGTGGGTCGCACAGGATGATTTGTGCGCCCATGTCGATGAGCTTGTCAACGAAGAACAATCGGCTTTCGAACATCTTCTGGTGTATGAGCACCGTGCCACGGGCTTGCGTCGCCACTACCAAAAGCACAGAGAGCAAGTCGGGGGTAAGTCCTGGCCACGGTGCGTCGGCGAGGGTCATTATCGTGCCGTCGATGAACGACTGCACTTGGTAGTGAGCCTGATGAGGTATCACAAGGTCGTCGCCCTCAACCTTCACTTTCACGCCGAGCCGGCGGAAAGCGTCGGGTATGGGGCCGAGATTGCGCACTGAGACATCCTTTATCCTCACGCCATTGCCCACCATTGCCGCCATGCCTATGAACGAGCCGACCTCTATCATGTCGGGCAGTATGTGGTGGCGTGCGCCATGCAAGTGGTCAACACCGACTATGGTTATGAGGTTGCTGGCAATGCCCGATATGTTGGCTCCCATGTGGTTGAGCAAGTGGCACAGCTGCTGTATGTAGGGCTCACAGGCGGCATTGTAGATGGTTGTCGTGCCCTTGGCGAATACTGCCGCCATGATGATGTTGGCTGTGCCAGTGACCGAAGCTTCGTCGAGGAGCATGTAGGTGCCTTTCAGTCGCGGGCCTTTTATCTGGAACACGTTGCGCATCTCGTCGAACTCAAACTTCGCGCCGAGGTTCTTGAAGCCAAGGAAGTGGGTATCGAGCCGGCGTCGCCCTATCTTGTCACCGCCAGGCTTTGCCACCGTTGCCTTGCCGAAGCGTCCGAGCAATGGGCCTATCATAAGCACTGAGCCGCGCAGGGCAGAACATTCCTTGACGAACTCAACGCTGTCGAGGAAGCCGAGGTCGAGCTCGTCGGCCTGTAACGTGTAGTCGTGTCGGCTGTTTTGCGTAACCTTTACGCCTACTTTCTGAAGCAGCTTTATAAGGTTGCTGACATCGAGAATGTCGGGCACGTTGGTAATCCTCACGGGGTCGCTCGTGAGCAACGACGCGCAGATGACCTCCAAGGCCTCATTTTTTGCGCCCTGTGGCTTGATGGTGCCCTCAAGCAGATGTCCGCCTTCGATGATGAACGACCCCATTTATTTTCTTTTTCTTCTTTTGTTGTTATTGTTGTTGCTGGCAAAGTCGTGGCTGTCGATGCGGTCGAATCTGAAGTTGCCCAGGTCAAGCTGGACTTTTCCGTCGGTGAAGCGGGCCATGTCGTCAGCCACCTTTTCGTTGTCGCTCAGTCCGTGTCCCCACAGCATCAGGTCGCGTTTCATCTGGTTGGCGGTCAGTGCCATCAGCTCATCGCGCTCCGGGCCAGGCTGCATGGTCTTGAGCTTGTCCAAAAGCTCAAACACCATCTTGCCGTAGTGGCGCACGGGAATCTTGCTCATGGGGTATTTCATCGGCTGCGGCTTCTCGTGTATGACACGTGCCTGCGACACATCAACAGGCCAGTCTATGTCGAGCTTGAAATCGCTTATCAAGGCCAGCTGGTCCCACAGCCTTTGCTTGTAGTTGTCGTTTTGGCGGACTTGTGGGTTCATGCGCTCCATGGTGTCCACTATGGTTTGGGCGCAACGCAGGCGCTCGTCACGGTCGGGCAGCGTCATGCAGTAATCCACCATCTTCTGTATCTCGCGCCCATACTCGGGGAGTATTAGCTTCTCGCGCTTGGTGTTGTAGTCTAATCCTGGAATATTCATAGCAATTTGCGTGGCAACTTTGCCACAAAGTTTTTAAGATAAAATGGCACAAAGTAGGCCACGTCCTCGAATTTCTGCTCCGCCATGCGCTTCTCGGCGAGCGGAAGCATGTTTTTTGCCAATGGCTCGATGCCCTCTATGAAACGTGCGTTGGGGTGGGTTATCACTTCCTTGCACTTCATGGCGCCGTCGCCGAAGAAATAAACGGAGTGGCGGTCAAGAAATTCTTTGTAAGTGTTCTCGTCAACCACGTCGGCATGTATGGGGCGCACCTCACGCAGGGCGCGGTCGAAGACTTGTGCGTAAACCTCCATGCGGCGGGCGTCGAGCATCGGGCAAAGCAAAGCGTCGTCTTCTTTCACCATCTCGTGGAGCAGCACGGGCACGCACAGCAGCTCGAGCGTCGGCACGCCTATGAGCTTTATGCTTCGGCCGTAGCAGATGCCCTTTGCCATCGACACGCCTATGCGAAGCCCCGTGTATGAGCCGGGACCGCAACTTACGGCGACTGCATCTAAGGGAATGGCGTGGTTGTCGGTAAACGAGAGTGCCTCATCGACAAACGAGCCAAGCCGCTCGGCGTGGTTAGGACCGCTGTGGTCCTCTTTCTCGAAGATGATGCCTCCGTCCTCGCTCACAGCCACCGAACACACCGCCGTACTCGTCTCAATATTCAGTATGCAAGACATAATGACATTATTATTCTTAATAAAGTGCAAATTTACTCCTTTTTCCCCCAATTTTTGTACTTTTGCAGAAATTTAACTTGAAAGTAAGCATGATATTATCAATGACTGGCTACGGCAAGGCTGTCGTGGCCTACAAGGACAAGAAAATCAACGTTGAGATAAAGTCGCTCAACAGCAAAGCCCTCGACCTTTCGACGCGCATCGCCCCCCTATACCGCGAGAAAGAAATGGAAATGCGCCAGATTATTGCCAAGGCTTTGGTACGCGGCAAAGTGGACTTCTCCATCTGGATTGAGAAGGACACCATAGTGGATGCCACGCCAATAAACGCCTCGCTCGTGGAAGATTATTACAAGCAGATTAAGGTCATTTCAGCCAAGACCAGTATTCCTGAGCCCAACGATTGGTATGCCGTGCTGCTCCGCCTGCCCGATGTCACAACCAAGACCGACGCAGAGGTGCTTACCGACGACGAGTGGGCCGTAGTGCTGCAAGCCGTCCACCAAGCCATCGACGCGCTCCTGGCTTTCCGCCGTCAAGAGGGCGCGGCATTGGAGAAGAAGTTCAACGAGAAAGTGGACAACATTGAGGCTTTGCTCCACAGCATTGAGCCTTACGAGCATAGCCGCGTGCCTAAGATAAAGGAAACCATCATAAAGGGCTTGCAGCAGATTCCTGAAGTGGAATACGACAAGAACCGCCTGGAGCAGGAACTCATCTACTATATTGAGAAGCTTGACATAAGCGAGGAGAAGCAACGCCTGGCCAACCACCTGAAGTATTTCCGCGAGACTATGGCCGAAAGCCAGCCCGTGGGCAAGAAGCTCGGCTTCATTGCCCAAGAGATGGGTCGCGAGATTAACACCACCGGCTCAAAGAGCAACCAGGCCGAAATGCAGAACATTGTGGTGAAAATGAAAGACGAGCTTGAGCAGATAAAGGAACAAGTATTGAACGCACTGTAAAAGCCTCTCCCCAAGCCCTCCCTGAAGGGGAGGGATGTTGGTTACAAAAACTACTAAGTTTTATCTACAAAACATTCTAAAAATATGAACGTAAAGCTTGCAGGCAGACTCTTGATTTTCAGTGCCCCTTCCGGCAGTGGCAAAAGCACCATCGTGTCTTACTTGATGAAAGAACACCCGGAGCTGAACCTTGCGTTCTCAGTGAGTGCCACCACCCGCCCACCGCGCGGCACGGAAAGGGACGGCGTGGAATATCTCTTCCTCACGGAGGAAGAATTTCGCAAGAAGATTGCCGACGGCGAATTTCTGGAATATGAGGAGGTTTACCCCGGTCGTTTCTACGGCACATTGAAAGAGCAAGTGGAGCGGCAGACGGCACGTGGCGAAAATGTCATTTTCGACGTTGACGTGAAGGGCGGCTGCAACATAAAGGAGCATTACGGCTCTCGTGCCCTGAGCGTCTTCATACAACCGCCCTCGATAGCCGAACTACGTCGCCGCCTGGAGGCACGCGGCACCGACTCGCCCGACATGATTGACCAGCGCATAGCCAAAGCCTCCTACGAGCTTACTTTCGCCCCCAAATATGACAAGGTAATCGTCAACGACGACCTGCAAAAGGCAGAAGCAGAAGCATTGAGGCTGGTAGCCTCGTTTGTAAGAGCTGATATTTGAGGATTGATGCTTTTGATTTCAATTTAGGACAAGAATGCTTTTATCAAGTCATAAATCTCAAACCTCAAATCTCAAACCTCAAACCAAAGTCGGCATCTTCGGCGGCAGCTTCAATCCCATTCACACGGGGCACATACAGCTTGCAAGGCAAATACTCGACAAGGCGCGACTCGACATGGTGTGGTTCATGGTGTCGCCCCTGAACCCGTTCAAGAAAGCGTCATCCGACTTGCTTGACGACCACTTGCGTCTGCAAATGGCCCGAAGAGCCCTCTATGGCGAGCCACACCTGTTAGCCTCCGACTACGAGTTCCACCTGCCCAAGCCCTCCTACACGTGGAGTACGCTCCAACACCTCAGCACCGATTATCCCTCCTTTAGATTTTCATTGATAATAGGTGCCGACAACTGGCTTGCCTTCGACCGTTGGGCAAAGCCCGACTTCATTCTCTCACATTATGGCATTGTGGTTTATCCGCGCGACGGTTTCCCCATCGACCCCACCACGCTTCCCCCAAACGTCACGCTCGTCAACACCGCCCTCTACCCCGTTAGCAGCACGGAGATAAGGCAGCGCGTGAGGCGTGGCGAGAGCATCGACGGGTTGGTGCCGCCAAGCATCGTCAGCATGGTGGAGCGGTATTATTCAGAAATCAACCTATTTCTCTCATAGATTAGGATTTTGTCATGGTTTGCACTTCCTGCATGGTGTCTTTCCCATACTGACCGCCTCACTGCGGCTCACCGCCCGTTTGGTAAAATGGGTCTTTATGTAATAACAGTTTTTGCGGTGGTATCGCTTCCCCCATTTGGTGATATACACGACATCACTCCTGGCATCTGTTGAAGTTGCTGCATTGCTGCTATTGTTAGAGCAGTTGCCACATGGCATGGATAGTTCTATGACGATAGCCGTTATCAATATATAAATGACTTTCATATTATATTAATTATTACTTGTTTCACTAGTGTCCACTTAAATCCTTTAACATTTGGCTTTGCTTACAGATTGTAAC
>CAZTUD010000113.1:0-8762 GCA_964616945.1 uncultured Prevotella sp.
GCTTGCCTGACCCGTGAGGGCATAAGCATGCAAGAGTCTTGGCGATGCGTACCCGCGAGGGCATGCGCCGCCTTTTTTACCACTGAATTCACGGAAGACACGGAAAAAGCTTTTTGACCACGAATGGCACGGAAAGATTTTGATAAGGTCGCGTTTACGCGTTGTGCTTCAACGCAAGGTATTGCAGATGGCGCATGAGATGTCCGCCCCATGAGGTTTCATTGACAAAGTGGAAACCTATGGCGCGGTAAAGCCGCTCCGCCCACGTATGGGTGTGGTCAACGAGGAGGCCGACGGGCTGGTTGCCGTGCCGCCTTATCGCCTCACGGATGAGGCTTGTCGCTATGCCGTGCTTGCGGTATTCTTTCTTGACGCACAGCGAGTCGAGGTAATATTCGCCCGC
The DNA here is from genome assembly GCA_964616945.1 of uncultured Prevotella sp. Classification (GTDB taxonomy): domain Bacteria; phylum Bacteroidota; class Bacteroidia; order Bacteroidales; family Bacteroidaceae; genus Prevotella. Next base: position 404 of record CAZTUD010000113.1, read on the forward strand.
GCCAGTCTCCTCAGCCATGCCGGAAAAGTCCTGTCCGAGATTTTCCTTTGCCGCCTCAATGAACCTGCGCCTCAATCGGAGCAAGTCCTTGCCGTCGTAACCCACGAGGCAGCCTGCAATATCGTCCTCACCGTCATTTAAGGATGAGTTGGCTACCGCCACGAGTGTATTGCGGTAGCTGTACTGGCTGTCGTCCATCTCCACAAGGCGGGTCATCATGCGGTGGAAATCGTCGAGCGTATGCGTTGGCCCCGCAAAGTTCTGGCAGCAGTCGTGGTCCATAGCCTCCATGATGAGGCTTGCTATCTCTGCTGCCTGCTCCCGCCTCGCCTCGCAAATTTTGAATGCAGTGTCTGGCATTGGGAAACTTATTTCTCAACCTCTTCCATCATCTTCCTCGCAATGTCTTGCGCCTCTTCCATGCTCTTCGCCTCGGAATAGACGCGGATGATGGGTTCGGTGTTCGACTTGCGCATGTGCACCCAGCTGTCGGCAAAGTCGAGCTTCACGCCGTCGATGTCGGTGACTTTCACGCCTTTCATGCCCGTATATTTGCGTTTCACGCGGTCGAGTATCGCGTCAACGTCGGTGCCGGGTTGCAGGTCGATGCGGTTCTTTGCCATATAATAGTTTGGGAACGAGGCACGCAGCTCCGAGGCCTTGCAGCCTTTTTGCGCCATGCTGCTCAGGAAGAGTGCTATGCCCACGAGCGCGTCGCGCCCGTAGTGGCTTTCGGGGTAGATGACACCACCGTTGCCCTCGCCGCCGATTACGGCATCCACCTCTTTCATTTTGGTTGTAACGTTGACTTCGCCCACTGCCGAAGCGAAATATTGGCAGCCGTGCTTCTCGGTAACGTCGCGCAAGGCACGTGTGGAGCTGAGGTTGCTCACCGTGGAGCCTTTCACGTGGTCGAGAATATAGTCGGCAACGGTTACGAGCGTGTATTCCTCGCCGTACATGTGCCCGTCTTCCTGTATGAACGCCAGACGGTCAACGTCGGGGTCAACGACAATGCCGAGGTCGAAGCCGCCCTGCGCCACCTCCGACATTATGCCGCCAAGGTTTTTCTCAAGCGGCTCGGGGTTGTGGGCGAACTGCCCGTTGCATTCGCCGTTGAGGAACTTGTATTCCACGCCGAGCGCATCCAAGAGGTGGGGCAGGATGCGTCCGCCCACGCTGTTGATGGAATCAACGCACACCTTGTAGTGCGCCGCGCGTATCGCGTCGACATCAACGAGGTCGAGCGCAAGCACGGAGTCGATGTGCCGTTGGTCGTAGGTGTTGTCCTCTGTATAAGAGCCGAGGTGGTCAACGTCGGCATATTCGAATGCTTCCTTTGCCGCAATGTCAAGCACTTCGTTGCCGTCGTCCTTGGTCAGGAATTCACTTTCCTGGTTGAGCAGCTTCAGGGCGTTCCACTGGCGCGGGTTGTGGCTTGCGGTGATTATTATGCCGCCTGCCGAATGGCTCATGCGTACGGCAAGTTCGGTGGTTGGCGTCGTGGCGTAGCCTATGTCGATTACGTCGTAGCCCATGCCCATGAGTGTGCCGCACACCACCTGCCGCACCATCGGGCCGGAGATGCGCCCGTCGCGCCCCACCACGATGGTGTTGGATGGCGACTTGCCGCTCTTGCGAATGAATGTGGCGTAGGCCGATGTGAATTTCACTATGTCGAGCGGGTTGAGGGTGTCGCCCGTTGGGCCGCCTATGGTTCCGCGGATGCCAGAGATAGATTTGATAAGAGTCATTATATATTGAGAATTGAGGATTGAGATTTGAGGTTTAACGTCCCTTTTGGAATGTTATGTCGTACAGGCAGGGATATACGCTTTGTATGGCGTACTGCTGTCCGAGGTCGTGCGGCACTATTATGCGCACCTTGGCAATCTCGTCGCCCTCGTTGGCATAGCGCCCGAGATTCACGTATGGCAGCACGGCGAGCCATCCGCTTGGCACGGTAGTGGTGCTGTAGAGCGTGGCCATGAGGCTCGGTGTCTGCTCGCTGTTGATGAAGCTTCCAGTGAACGTGCCACTGTTGTTGGTGACGCTCATCTCCTCGAGATAACGGTAATAGTAGGGCGATATGGTGTTGGAAAGCTGTATGGAGTCGGTAAGCAGGTTGCGCTCGGTGAAACGGCACAATATGGTAGCCGACTCGCCGTCGCCAAGCTTGCTGCCCGCGCCCTTGCGCACAATCTGCATGTACAGACCGCTCGACTCGAAGAGCACAAACTCGTTTTTCGACACGTCGGTCATGCTGTCCTGGGCCCAAAATTCGCTCTCGCTGATTACGCTCACCGCCGAGTCGGCAATGTACTTGTTTATCGCCGACCGCTCCTGCTTCACCTGGTCGGCGTAGGTAACGTCGTCGTTGCAGGCGGCGAACACCATGATGCCTACAAGCAGGAGCAATAGATATGTCAGTTTCCTCATAGTTGCTGTCTAATAATGTGCAAAGGTAACAAATAATTGCGCCAAAAGCCAAGCGCGTATTATAAAAAAAGTTGTATGGAGATTTTTTTTGGTAAAAACTGCAAAAGTTCTCGATAATTTTCTTAATTTTGGGTCGTGAAAAACATCAAATATTAATAATAGCTTATGAAACACCATTTACTATTGCTCCTGGCTCTCTGCTTGCCACTTGGCGCACAGTCAGCCCCCATCACCCAGAGTCAGGCTCTTGCCCAGGCTCAAAAGTTCTTCTCGGCCCACGGCATCTCTCTCCCTGCTAAGGCAAAGGCGTTCAAGGCTCCCCAAGCCTCTGCCGCCGACACCACTATTGCCGCCTGGTATGTGTTCAATGCTGGCAATGACAACGGCTTTGCCATTGTCTCTGGCGACGACCGTACGGAGCCTGTACTCGGCTACTCGCTCACCGGTACGCTGTCAGAGGACAACATGCCCGACAACATGCGCTCATGGCTGCAAGGCTATGCCGACCAGATAGAGTATATCCAGAAAAACAACATCAGCATAAAGAAAGCTCCGTCAACCGAGCGCACCCGCATACCAGAAATGATGACGACGAAGTGGAACCAGACCGAGCCGTACAACAACTCGTGCCCCATGTTCCACGGTAACCGCAGCGTGACGGGTTGCGTGGCCACGGCTATGGCGCAGGTGCTTTATTATCAATACCAGCAACATCCATCGACAATTGTAACCTCAACCCAGGCGTCCACCTCAAGCTACAGCACCCGATGGTCAAACGTCTCAAACATCACCGTGCCGGCAGTAAGCGCAGGGTCGGCAATAGATTGGGAAAACATGTTGCCCGAATATGGCAGCAGTGCCACCGATGCCCAGAAGACGGCTGTGGCTGACCTCATGTTTTACTGTGGCGCGGCGGTGCAGATGAACTATTCCAGCAGCAGCTCCTCGGCAAGCACTGTCAATGTGCCCGAAGCCTTTATAAACTATTTCGGCTTCGATGCCTCCACACGCTACGTCAGCCGCGACGACAGCTACACCAACAAGCAGTGGAACGACTTGATTTACAACGAGCTTGCCAACAAACGCGTGGTGCTTTATGGCGGGCAGTCGTCGGCTGGCAGCGGCCATGCCTTCGTCATCAACGGCTACGACGAGAATAACTTCTTCTATGTCAACTGGGGCTGGGGTGGCACTGGCAACGGAGCCTACCTGCTTTCCATCCTCAGCCCCGAGGGCACAGGCACGGGAGCCGGCACCGTGGCTTCAGGCTACAACCAGGACCAGGAAATAGTGCTCTATGCCGAACCCAACCACGGTGGCACGGCAGCATTGCAAGCAAAAGCCTACAATTTCTCACAAAGTGGTAATACGTTGAAATACACTATAGAGAATACTGGTACGCAGTCGGCCAAATTCGATTACGGATTTGCATCCGTTGCAAGCGACGGCTCACTGACCATCCTCGGCACGACAATGACATCACCAGGAACGTTAGGGCAAAATGGCTATTACCCCCAATCACGGTATTATGCTACGCTTGACCTCTCAACCCTTGCCGATGGGACTTACGATATAGTGCCTGTAGCAAGGATTAATGGAACTGAAACATGGCATAACCTTTGGATAGGACGAACTGTTCACGTGACCGTTTCCAATGGCACGGTGACGTTCAGCTCTGACGGCGAGGCCTCTCTCTCGGCCACAAGTCTTGTCACAAGCGGAGCAATGAAAGCTGGCAGGACTGTCAATGTAAGCACAACGCTATCCAATACTGGCGACGGCGACTATGAGGGCATGCTTTACCTTTTCGCAAGTACAAGCTCGTCGAAAGGCACAGCCGTGGCGACGCAAGCTGCAGGCTTGATGGCAGGCAATACCACTACGTTCACCGCTGCATGGACACCTCTCGCCGCCGGCACTTATACGTTGTGGCTGTGTAGCGACGAAAGCGGCAGCAACGTGCTGACAACGCTCGAAAATGTGGTGATAGAGGAGGGGAACGGACAAGTTGCGCTCACTCTCGTCAGCATGACAGTGGACGGCGAGGACACATCGTCGCAGACTATCGACAGCGACGGACGCACCGTAACCAATGTTTCGGGCAACAGCATCAGCGGCTCGTTCACAGTAAGGGCTAACCAGGCTATCAGCGGCAAAGGACAGATAACGTACTTGTACAAATATGACGATGCGACTGGGCAATACAGTACGGAAATTTCGGGAAATTCATATTATAGCAGCCTGACATTCAGCTCAGGTGTAAGCATGACTTTGAAATTCTCATTTTCCGACCTTGCCGACGGCAAGTACATGGTCAAACCTTATATTGGTACGGTGAACCGTTATGGTGTGGTAACCGACCAGTTGTGGTACGACGACAGCCATGTTTATGTCATCGGTGCCGCCACAGACATAGCCTCGCCAAGACTTGACGGCAATCGCACGGTCGATGTTTACACCTTGCAAGGTGTGAAAGTAGCCAACATTGTCAGCGACCAGATAAGCACTTTGCCTCATGGAATATACATTGTGAATGGCAAGAAAATGGTTGTGAAGTAACACCCATTTGTAGTTTATAAAGCGAAAAGGGGAGCATGGCATCACGCCATGTTCCCCTCATGTTAGGCATGAAAACTACATGCCATTACAAAAAATGTATAGGTATGAACTACAATTTTGTTATTATGCCTTGCTTTGTGGAGTTAAGGAACTGGATAATATTCTGAATCTCACGACTGTCAGGCACCTGCTGCTTAATCTGCAACACTGAGTCGAACACGCTGTTCTGCCCATGGAAGAGCAGTCGGTAAGCATTTGCGACGTGCTTCTGCACTTTCTCGTCCACTCCCGCCGTGGTCATCATTGTGTTGTTTGGCCCTGCATACTTCACTGGTGTGCCACCAGCCACAATATATGGCGGCACGTCCTTTGAGAATGTTGTGCCAGCCTGTATCATGGCGAGGTCGCCTACACGCGTGTGGGCGTTCTCTATGACCGACGATGAGAAGATGGCACCCGTGCCTATTTCGCAGTCGCCCGCAATCTTGGTGCCGTAGCCGATGACGCACTTGTCGGCAATCTTCGTGTCGTGGCTGATGTGCACGCCTTCCATGAGAAAGTTGTCGTTGCCGATGACAGTCTGCCCACCCTCGTGCGTGGCACGGTTGATGACCACGTTCTCACGGATGATGTTGTTGTTGCCGATGATGCACTCCGTGCGCTCGCCGGTGAACTCGAAGTCTTGTGGCAGTGCGCCGAGCACAGTACCTTGGTGCACCATGTTGGTGCTTCCCATTTTCGTGCCGTTGAGTATTGAGACGAATGGGAAGATGACGCAGTTGTCGCCAATCTCCACATGATCCTCAATATATACAAACGGATATATCTTTACGTTGTCGCCAATCTTCGCCTTCGGCGAGACGACGGCCTTTGGACTGATGTTGTTCATACATTTATAGCCCCACCCCGCCCCGCCTTGCGGGGCTTCCCCCTCCCCCACTTAGGGGAGGGGATTGATTACAATCAAGGGATGTTATGGCTCCTCATTATTTAGTTATCAATAACATGAAAATCTTTATGCATTAGCAAGGCGAATGAAACTCGCCTGAGTGGGGCTTTTAGTATGTTCCTCCTCCTAAAGCCTCGTATAAGCTCACCACCGCCTGCATCTTGTAGAGGTCGTCGGTAACTTTCGAGAGCTGGACGTTGAGCAGCGAGCTTTCCGCCGTGATGACCTCCAAGTAGGTGCTTCCAGCCGATGCCATGAGGGCACGGGTGTCTTCCACATTCTTCTTTAGCACCTCTATCTGCTTCGCCTCTATTTGGCTCTTCTCCTCGTAGTTGTTGTACTGCACGAGGGCATTGCTGACCTCCGAGCCAGCTTGCAGAATGCTCTGCTGCCATGTGTTGAATGCCTGCTCATACTGATCCTTTGCCACGCGCAGCCCCTGTGTGAGCTGCCCGTTCATGAAGATTGGCTGTGTGAGCGAGCCTACAGCCGAGGCGAGCCACTTGCCGGGATTTACTGCCCCAGAGCCATTGTTGAAGCCGCCAGCACCGCTGATGGTGATGGAGGGATAGAACTTGCTGCGTGCGTTCTCCACCTGGTAGAAGCACGAGGCAAGGCTCATCTCGTTGGCGTGCACGTCGGGGCGGTTGGCAAGCAGTTGTATGCCTACGCCCGTGGCGAGGTTTGTGGGCAACACCTGGTCGTCGAGCTTGCCACGCGGAATGGCGTGTGCAGGCTCTGAGAGCAGCAGACTAAGCGAGTTCTCGCTCTCACGTATGCTGCGCTCTATGTCTTTCTTCTGCGTCAGCACACTGTAGTAGTTGCTTTCCGCGCTCTGTACGGCTGTGGATCGCACGCCGGCTATCTCCTCGTGCTGAATTTTCATTATGTCCCACGTGTCCTTGGTGAGCTTCTCCATCTCGTTGACAATCTCAAGCTCCTTGTCGAGCATGAGGAGTGTGTAGTAGAGGTTGGCGACGTTTGCCACAAGCGATGTCTGCACCGACCGCTTGTAGTCCTGGCTTTGTAGCAATGCCATCTGCTGGGCGCGCTTCGTGGAGGTGAGCCCTCCGAACAGCGACACGTTCCACGAGGCATTGACGGGGAGCGAATAGCTCTTCGTGGTTGCCTCGTTGAAGCGGGTGATGGTGCCCTGGGGGGTGAACGTGAACTGTGGCACGAATGCCAGTTTCGCCATCTTCAGTTGTGCCTCCGCCATGTCGATGTTGAGCGCGGCGTTGAGCATGTTGTAGTTGTTGTCGATGGCACGTTGTATGAGTGTCTGCAACTGCGGGTCGGTGAACACCTCGCGCCACGGCAGCGAGCCGAGCGTGGTGGTGTCGCTGACGGCAAGGGTGTCGGTGGCGGACACAGGGTCGCGGTAGAGACCTTGCGTGTTGACCTGCGGCCGCTCATATTTGCCGTAGAGGCTCTTGCAGCCTGTCAGGGAGACGGCTGCAAAGCCACATATTATAATATAATTGAATGCTTTCATCTTTTTAATCTTCAAACTGATCCTTGTACACAATCATTTTCTTGTCGTGTGCATATTGTTTCAACTCGACTGCGGCCTCCGGGTTGACCTCGTCGTCGAACTTCAACGGGGTGAATCTCTCCTGCAGCCACTGGAAGATGACGAACAACGCGGGCACCACGAATATCTGGCAGGCAGTACCGATAAGCATACCTCCTACGGCGGCGGCACCCATGGTAGAGTTACCGTTCTTGCCTACACCCGAGGCGAACATCAGAGGCAACAGACCGATAACCATTGCGAGAGATGTCATCAGGATAGGACGCAGACGGGCGGCAGCACCAAGTATGGCTGCGTATTTCAGTGCCATACCCGTTTGGCGGCGCTCAAGGGCGAACTGCACGATAAGGATGGCGTTCTTGGCAAGAAGTCCGATGAGCATGATAAGCGCAATCTGCATGTAGATGTCGTTCTGGTGGCCGAAGAGCTGTGTGAACAGGAACGCTCCGGCAAGGCCGAACGGTATGGACAGCAACACAGAGAGCGGCAGGATGTACGACTCGTACTGTGCCGAAAGAATCAAGTAGACGAAGATGAAGCAGAGGATGAAGATGAGCGTCGTTGAGTTGCTCGACTCTGCCTCCGAACGTGTTAGGCCCGAATATTCGTAGCCATAGCCAGTGGGCAGGTTCTCAGATGCAACCTCTTCGCAAGCCCTCAGCGCGTCACCGGTTGAGTAACCACCGTTGGTGTTAGGCGTGATGTTCAGGTTGATGGACGTGAACAGGTTGAAACGTGCGATGTTGGACGGTCCATAAACCTTGTTCAGCGTTATGAACTCGCTCACCGGGGCCATATCGCCGCTGCTCAGGCGCACGTAGATGTTGCTCAGGTCTTCTGGGCGCATGCGGCTTGCCACTGTGCCCTGCACCATTACG